>JAAFIT010000005.1 GCA_013298745.1 Sphingomonadales bacterium | reverse complement strand
GGCCAATCCGCGCATTGCCACGGCGCGCGACCGATTGACCGTGACCGGCAATCTGACCGCGACCGCCCGGGCTCAGGCGCAGCTGGCCGGCGCCGGGCTCGATCAGAGCGTCGCCTGCCGCACCGATCCGCCGGTGCGCGAACGCGGGGTCGCGACCTTTGATCTCGGAACCGCAACGGGGACGCGCTATCCCTTCACGCTGCGGCTGACGACGCCCGACAATCTGCGCGCCAGCCTCGATTGCGAGGTGGCCGAGTTGCGCCGCATCGAGAATGTGCTCCCGATCAACAGCCTTGCCGGGCAATTGGCCGATGGGATCCTCGACATCGGATTATCGGCGGATGTGCGGCTGCCGACGCCGGGCGCCGGCCGCCCGTTGATCGTGCCGCTCAATCCGCGCCGCCCGAGCCTGCGCATCACGCCGGCCGGTCTGGCCTATAGTGCGGATTGACCAGCGCTGGAGGGTTGACTCAGCCAAGCGACCCGTCTAGCAGGCGCGTTCCGATTAACCGGATCACTGACCCGGCAGCCGTTGCGGCTGTCCGGTTCTTGCTTTGAGATGGGGTGCCTGCCCAGCGCATCCTGTGGAGCTTGGAAGGAAATAATCTGTGGCACGTATCGCGGGTGTGAATATCCCGACCAACAAGCGCGTTGAAATCGCCTTGACCTATATCCACGGCATTGGCCGCACCACCGCATCGCGGATCACCAAGGATCTTGGTTTCCCGATCGAGCGCCGCGTCCAGGACCTGACCGATTCCGAAGTCCTGTCGATCCGCGAGCTGATCGACCGCGAACTGACGGTGGAAGGTGATCTTCGTCGCCAGACGGCGATGAACATCAAGCGCCTGATGGACCTCGCCTGCTATCGCGGCCTGCGTCATCGCAAGGGCCTCCCCGTGCGCGGCCAGCGCACCCACACCAACGCGCGCACCCGCAAGGGCAAGGCCAAGCCGATCGCCGGCAAGAAGAAGTAAGCCTTCGGCTTGTTTCTCTCGGTTGACCGCAAGATTTAGGATTTTTCGATGGCACGCGAAGTTGCACGCATCAAGCGCCGTGAGCGCAAGAACATCACCTCGGGCGTGGCGCATGTGAACGCCAGCTTCAACAACACCATGATCACCATCACCGATGCGCAGGGCAATGCGATTGCCTGGTCATCGGCCGGCACCATGGGCTTCAAGGGCAGCCGCAAATCGACGCCGTTCGCGGCGCAGATGGCCGCCGAAGACGCCGGCAAGAAGGCCGCCGAACATGGCGTCCGCACCCTGGAAGTCGAAGTCCGCGGACCCGGCTCGGGTCGCGAATCGGCGCTGCGGGCTCTGCAGGCTGTTGGTTTTCAGATCACCGCGATTCGCGATGTGACGCCGATCCCGCACAACGGGGTGCGTCCGCCGAAGCGTCGTCGCGTCTGACCTTGCGGTGCTGTGGCCGTGCCGCCCCCCGGGGCGCGGTCTTCCCAACGAATTGATACCGGGGACGGGCGGGTGACGATCCGCCCCTTCCCAATGATGAGGTGAGCCTGTGGCAGTTATCGCCAAAAATTGGACCGAACTGAAGAAGCCGAACCGGCTTGAGTCGCGGCCGACCGCTGACGCGCGCCGCAAGGGCGTGTTCGTCGCCGAACCGCTGGAGCGTGGTTTCGGCCTGACGCTCGGCAACGCGCTGCGCCGCGTGCTGCTCTCGTCGCTGCAGGGTGCCGCGGTCACCGCCATCAAGATCGATGGTGTGCTGCACGAATTCTCGTCGCTTGCCGGCGTGCGCGAAGATGTCACCGACATCGTTCTCAACATCAAGCAGGTGGCGATCCGCATGCAGGGCGACCAGCCCAAGCGCGTGCATCTTTCGGCCACCGGCCCCGGCGAAGTCACCGCCGGCCAGATCGCTGTCACCGGCGACATGGAAGTGATGAACAAGAACCTCGTCATCTGCACGCTCGATGACGGCGCGACGCTCAACATGGAACTGACCGTGGAAGCCGGCAAGGGCTATGTCCCGGCCAGCGCCAACCGTCCGGCCGATGCGCCGATTGGCCTGGTGCCGATCGATGCGCTCTACTCGCCGGTGCGCCAGGTCAGCTACAAGGTCGACAACACCCGCGTCGGCCAGGAGCTTGATTACGACAAGCTGACCATCCAGGTCGAAACCGACGGCACTGTGACCCCGGACGATGCGCTGTTGCAGCTGTTCGTCAACTTCGAAGACGTGGTTGTTGCGGCACCAGTCGCGGCACCGGCTGGTGGCCCGATCGAAGTCGACGACAACACCGTCATCAACCGCTTCCTGCTGAAGAAGGTCGATGAACTGGAACTGTCGGTGCGTTCGGCGAACTGCCTGAAGAACGACAACATCATCTACATCGGCGATCTGGTGCAGAAGACCGAAAGCGAAATGCTGCGCACGCCGAACTTCGGCCGCAAGTCCTTGAACGAAATCAAGGAAGTGCTGACCCACATGAACCTGCGTCTCGGCATGGAAATCTCGGGCTGGCCGCCGGAGAACATCGAAGAGATGGCCAAGAAGCTCGAGCAAGAATTCTAAGTTGAGATCGTCACCCCCGCGAAGGCGGGGCCCCATCGCACGCAAATCAGGTGATGGATCCCCGCCTTCGCGGGGATGACGAAAGGTTAAAAGGGGCGTCTGGCTGGCCCCACTTTCCCAGCCTGATCCGGGGTACCTGATACGGCCCCCTATCGAACGGAGACACGAAAATGCGCCACGGTAATGCCCATCGCAAGCTTGGTCGGACGACCAGCCACCGCCTCGCCATGTTCCGCAACATGTCGGCCAGCCTCATCAAGCACGAGCAGATCACCACGACGCTGCCCAAGGCGCGTGAAATCCGCCCGTACATGGAAAAGCTGATTACGCTCGCCAAGCATGGTGGCCTGTCGAACCGTCGTCTGGCGCACGCCCGCCTGGGTGACGACGATCAGCTGATCAAGCTGTTCGACGTGCTGGCCGCGCGTTACGCCGATCGCCAGGGCGGCTATGTCCGCATCGTCAAGGCCGGCATCCGCCGTTCGGACGCCACGCCGATGGCGATTGTCGAACTCGTCGATCGCGACACCAGTGCCAAGGGCCAGGATTCGGGCCCGGTCCAGAGCTTTGACGGCGACGAATAAGCCTTAACCAGTCGCTTTCGACAAAGGACCCGACCATGGCAGATGAAATCGATCTCGGTGCTACCGAAGCAAACGGCTTTGACGATCAGCCGATGCCGCAGGTGACGATTCTGGTGCAATATGTGAAGGATCTGTCCTTCGAAAACCCCAATGCACCGATGTCGTTGCAGGCGGGTGGTCAGCCGAAGATCGAAGTCAACGTCGCGGTCAACGCCAAGCGTGCTTCCGACGGCGTCTATGAATCGGAACTCAAGATCACCGCCAAGGCGACGACCGAGGACGGCAACACCGCCTTCCTCGTCGAACTGCTCTACGGTGGCCTGTTCGGCCTGACCAATGTGCCGGAAGAAGCGCTTGAACCGTTCCTGATTATCGAAGCGCCGCGGATCCTGTTCCCCTTCGCCCGTCGCATCATCGCGGATGCAACGCGTGACGGCGGTTTCCCGCCGCTGATGCTCGATCCGATCGACTTTGCGTCGCTTTACATGGCGCAGCAACAGGGCGGCCAGGTCGGGAATGCTTAAGTCGCGGCGCCGCGGAGCGTAGTGAGAGCCTTGCCCTGCAAGGCCCGAACTGCGCGCCGACAGGCGCAAGACCGGCCAGCGGGGCAGCGCGGGCGAAGCGCGCTGAACCTGTCTGACGTCACGACGCGGCTTTGCCGCGGCGCGGAACAGGCTTCGAAGTCGTGAATTTGCTTCGAGCCACCGCCACCATCGGTGGCCTCACCCTCATCAGCCGCATCCTCGGCTTTGTCCGCGACATGCTCCAGGCGCGCTTTGTCGGCGCCGGCATGGCGGCGGATGCGTTTCTAATTGCGTTCCGCCTGCCCAATCTGTTCCGCGCGCTGTTCGCCGAAGGGGCGTTTTCGGCGGCGTTCGTGCCGATGTTCAATCGCCAGGTCGGCGAGGACAAGGGCGCTCTCGATAATGCCAAGCGCTTTGCCGAGGATGTGCTGGCGGTTTTGATGCCGGTGCTGGTGATCTTCACCATCATCATGATCATCGGTGCGGCGCCGATCGTCTGGGCGCTGACCGGCGGCTTTCCCGATGCCGACCCCGAAAAATTCGGCCTGACGGTCGATTTCACCCGGCTGACCTTTCCCTATCTGGCGCTGATCAGCCTCGTTTCGCTGATGGGCGGCATCCTCAATTCCCTGGGCCGCTTCTCGGTCAATGCCGCAGCGCCGATCCTGCTCAATGTTGCGCTGATTGTCGGGCTGCTGGCGTTCAACGGTCCCGATGCCGTCACGACGGCGCGGGTCCAGGCGGTGTGCGTCACCATGGGTGGCATATTGCAGTTCCTCTGGCTGCTATGGTCCTGCCACCAATCCGGCGTGTCGCTTCGGCTGCGGCGGCCGCGGATGGGGGACAGGGTGCGCACCCTGCTGCGGCTAATCCTGCCGGCAGCGCTTGGCGCAGGGGCAGTTCAATTCAACCTGCTGATCTCGACGGCGCTGGCGGCGCGGTTTTTGCCCGAGGGCGCAGTGAGCTTTCTTTATTATGCCGATCGGCTCAACCAGTTGCCGCTCGGCTTGATCGGCATCGGGGTCGGCACGGCGATGCTGCCGGCGCTGTCGCGGCAATTGGGCGCCGGCAATACGGTGGCGGCGGTGCACACCCAGAATCGCGCCATCGAACTGGTGCTGCTGCTCACCCTGCCGGCTGCGGCGGCACTTACTGTGTCGGCAACACCGATCATTCGCGCGCTGCTCGAACATGGCCGCTTCTTGGCCGACGATACGGTGGCGACGGCCAATGCGCTGGCGGCGTTCTCGCTCGGCCTGCCCGCCTATGTGCTGATCAAGGTGCTCACCCCCGGCTTCCACGCGCGGCAGGATACCAGCACACCGGTGCGGATCGCGGTTGCCTCGATGCTGGTCAATCTCGTCGGCAATCTGCTGCTGATCTGGCCGCTCGGCCATATCGGCATCGCGCTGTCGACGGCGATCGCGGCGTGGGTCAATGCCATCGCCTTGTTCGTCGTGCTGCGCCGGCGCGGGCATTTCGCCATCGATGCGCGGTTGCAGCGATCGACGCTGCGATTGCTGGTTGCTGCGGTCGTGATGGTCGGCGTCTTGTTGGTGCTCAACCCGTTGGTGACCCCATTCACCGGCGGGTCGTGGCTGGCGCGAATCGCCGCATTGGCGGTGTTGCTCGGCAGCGGCGGCATCGTCTATCTCGTCGCGGCGCGCTTGCTCGGCATCTTCACTGTCGCCGAGCTTCGCGCCCAATTTTCTCGCAAGGCAGCCCCCTGATGAGTCGCGTTTTTTCCGGCATCCAGCCGACCGGCAACCTTCACCTCGGCAATTATCTCGGCGCCATCCGCAACTGGGTGACGATGCAGGACGCGCATGAATGCATTTATTGCGTCGTCGATCTGCACGCCATCACCGTGGCGCAGGACCCGGCAGTCTTGCGCGCCGGCATCCGCGAGATGACCGCGGCATTGCTGGCGAGCGGCATCGATCCCCAGCGGGCCGTGCTGTTTCCGCAAAGCCAGGTGCGCGTTCATGCCGAACTGGCCTGGGTGCTGATGTGCACGGCGCGCATGGGCTGGCTCAATCGCATGACGCAGTTCAAGGAAAAGTCCGGCAAGGATCGCGAAGGCGCCAGTGTCGGGCTGTTCACCTATCCGGTGCTGCAGGCCGCGGATATCCTCGCCTACAAGGCGACGCATGTTCCGGTCGGCGACGACCAGAAACAGCATCTCGAGCTGGCGCGCGACATTGCCCAGAAATTCAACAATGATTTCAATATCGAGCTGTTTCCTTTGCCCGACCCGGTGATCGAAGGTCCGGCGACGCGGGTGATGAGCCTGCGCGATGGCAGCGCCAAGATGTCGAAGTCCGATCCCACCGATGCGTCGCGGATCAACCTGACCGACGATGCCGATGCGATTGCCCAGAAGATCAAGCGCGCCAAGACCGATGCCGATGCCTTGCCGAGCGAAGCTGCAGGGCTGGCCGGCCGGCCGGAAGCGGCGAATCTGGTGGGACTGATGGCGGCGCTGACCAACCGCAGCGTCGCCGATGTGCTGGCTGATTTCGGCGGCAAGGGCTTTGGTGCCTTCAAGCCGGCCCTCGCCGAGGTGATGGTGGCAACGATCGCGCCGATCACCGCGCGCTTCAATGATCTGCGCGGCGATGTCACCACGCTCGATGCGGTGCTCGCCGATGGCGCGGCGCGGGCGCGGGCGATTGCCGAGCCGGTGCTTGCCGAGGTGCATCGGGCGGTGGGTTTCACGGGCTGAAACAGGTGAAAATGCGACGATTGGGCGTAGCATCATTTGGTATTCACGCACGATTCACTTGCGAACTGGCAGCTTAGTCGCCATCTCAAGCTGAGTTGCATTATCAGGGGTCCATCGATGACCAAGTCCAGCCTTCTGCCGTCCCGCACGACCATGGGCCGGCTCGCGTTGCCGCTTGCTGCTGCTGCCTTGCTGTCCGCCTGCGCGCCGACCTTTGAAGCGCGCGTCGCCCGCTTCTCGGCGCTGCCGACACCGCCGGCCAAGACCTTTTATGTCGAACCCGCCAACAAGGCCGATATCGGCGGGTTGGAGTTCGCAACCTACGCCAATCTCGTCAAGAAGCAGATGCTTGCCAACGGCTTCACCGAAGTGGCGACGCAGGGCAGTGCCGATGTGACGGTGATGCTCGATTATGGTGTCGGCAGCCCGCAGCAGCGCATCCAGACTCGTCCCGGTACCAACATGGGTTGGGGCGGCGGTTGGGGCGCGCCCGGTTGGGGTGGCGGCGGCTGGGGCTGGCATCCCTATTGGGGCCCGGGCTGGGGTCCCGGTTGGGGCGGTGGCTGGGGCGCGTCCTGGAGCCAGCCCGAAGTCTATTCGGTAACCGAATACACGACCGTCATGGCGATGAAGATGTATCGCAATGCCGACAAGGCCAATCTGTTCGAAGGCCGCGCCGAAACTACCAGCCGCAACAACAATCTGCCGGTGCAGATGCCCAATCTGGTGCGCGCCATGTTCACCCAGTTCCCGGGCAACAACGGCGAAGCCGTGCGCGTGCGCTTCAACCCGAACGATCCGGCGTCGGTGCCGCGCGTCAACCCGGTGCGGTAATCGATTGCGTTTAGGTGGAATCGGCACCGGCCCGCTCCCGCCTCGATGCAATCGACTCTGACTAAGATGGAGTCTGGGGCCACCGGCCCCAGACATTCCGACTTCAAGCGCGCGCGAACTGCGCTTCGGCAAAGCCCCAGTTGAGGTGGCCGCGGACCAGTGCGTGGACATGGTCGGCGCGGCGGTTCTGGTAATCGAGATAATAGGCGTGTTCCCACACGTCGATGGTCAACAGCGGCATCTGGCCGGCGGTGATCGGCACATGGGCATCGTCGGTGCTCACCACCTTCAGCGTGTCGCCGTCGCGCACCAGCCAGCCCCAGCCGGTGCCGAAGCGGGCGATGCTGGCTTCGGCCAGCGCCATTTTCAGATCATCGATGCTGCCGAAATCGCGGGTTATGGCGGCGGCCAGCGCACCGTTTGGCGTCTGCATCGTCGGACTGAGGCTGCTCCAGTAGAAATTATGGTTCCAGCATTGCGCGGCATTGTTGAAGATCGCCGTCTGTGCGGCATCGTCATGGGTGGCGAGGATGACGGTTTCGAGCGTCGCGCCGGCATGCGGCGTGCCGGCGACCAGCTTGGCAAGCGTATCGAAATAGCCCTTGTGGTGCTTGCCGTGATGAAAGCCGAAGGTGCGCGCCGAAATCACCGGTTCGAACGCCGTGTCGGCAAAGGGCAGCGGCGGCTGTGCCTGGGGTGACGCGCCATAGCGTGAGGGGTCGTTGGTCATGATCGGATCCTTGCTGCGATGCGAGAAGAACCCATGCCGTCGGGGCTGGTTCCCTGCTGTGGGATCAATCGAACAGCGAGCTGACCGAGCTTTCCTCGCTGGTGCGGCGCATCGCTTCGGCGAGCAGCGGTGCAATGGTGATGTGGCGAATCTTGGTCGCCGCCTTGACTGCCGCCACGGACGCGATCGAATCGGTCACAACGAGTTCAGTGAGCGCCGAGCCTTCGACGCGGGCGACCGCGCCGCCCGAAAGCACGCCATGGGTGACATAGGCGGTGACACCCGCGGCGCCCGCCTGGATCAGCGCGGCAGCCGCATTGCACAGCGTTCCGGCCGAATCGACAATGTCATCGACCAGCACGCACATGCGGCCTTCGACATCACCGATGATGTTCATCACTTCCGATTCGCCGGCGCGCTCGCGGCGCTTGTCGACAATGGCCAGTGGCGCATTGCCGAGGCGCTTGGCGAGCGCCCGGGCGCGGACGACGCCGCCGACATCGGGTGACACCACGGTCAATTGCTGCTTGCCGAGCCGTGCCTCGATATCGGCGGCCATCACCGGGGCGGCGAACAGATTGTCCGTGGGGATATCGAAAAAGCCCTGAATCTGGCCGGCGTGGAGATCGACCGACAGCACGCGGTCGGCGCCGGCGACGGTGATCAGATTGGCGACGAGCTTGGCCGAAATCGGGGTGCGTGGTCCGGGTTTGCGGTCCTGCCGGGCATAGCCGAAATAGGGCACAACAGCCGTGATGCGGCGGGCCGAGGCGCGGCGCAGAGCATCGATGCAGATCAGCAGCTCCATCAGATTGTCATTGGCCGGGGCGGCCGTCGGCTGGACGACAAAGACGTCCTCGCCGCGGACATTCTCATGCACCTCGACAAAGATTTCCTCATCGGCGAAGCGGCGGACGGAGGCCTTGGTGAGGCTCATGTCGAGATAGGCGGCAATCGCCTGCGCCAGCTCGGGATTGCCGTTACCCGCCAGAATCTTCATCGCTCGTGCGCCCCTTGCCAGTGCCGGACGAGATAGCCGCCCGGCGCCCGCCTGTCACGCACCTGTCGCAATTTACCCGAGCAAATCGCGCAACACCGCCACCAGCGGCACATCGGCCGGCGGCATCGGCAGGCTATCGAGCGCGGATGCCGCGTCCCAACGCAGCGGCTGGCCCTGCTGGCCGACCGGTGAGCCCTGCCAATCGCGGCACAGATAGAGCAGCATCAGCAAGTGAAAATCGGGATAGGCGTGGCTGACAAAGGTCACCGGTTCCAGCGCCGAGGCGGCCACACGGACACCAAGTTCCTCGTCAAGTTCGCGGACCAGCGCGGCTTCGGGGGTCTCGCCCGGCTCGATCTTGCCGCCAGGAAACTCCCAAAGCCCGGCGAGCGAACCCCCCGGCAGCCGCTGTGCGACCAGAATGCGATTTTCGGCATCGATCAGCGCGGCCGCGACGACATGGACGCTGCGCATCAGCCGGCGACGATCAGCTTGACGCGCGACCCCGGCACCAGCGGTGTCGTTGCGCTAATGCCGTTGAGAATGGTGAACCGCGCGAGCTTGTTGTCATTATAGGCCATTCGCGCTGCCAGCGATTGCACCGTGTCGCCGGGCGCAACGCGCACCACCTTGACGTGGCGGCCGCGGCTGGCGGTAGCCTCGCCCGGCGCCAACCGGCGCACCGATTCGACCAGCGGGCCGAAGTTCGGCAAGCCGCCCGCCGGCGCCAGCATGACGATGTGGTAGAAGGTATCGGGCCCCCACTGATAAACCACCACCGAGGTATCGACGGTGTTGCCGCCGCGCTGCACCCGGGTCTGCCCGATCAACGCATCGATGCCATTGATGCGGCGGGGCCGCAGCGCGGGCGCGCGCGTGCCGAGGCCCTCCCAGAGCTTCTGGCTGTAGCTGGTCAGATCGCCGCCGCGCAGCTGGCCGCCGCCGAAGGAGAAGCGGCCGGTGCCCGGCTTGATGCCGCTGACGGCGCTGGGTGTGTTCTGCAGCGAAAAGCCGGCAGGCGCATCAAAGGCCAGACCCAGTCCGGCATGGTGGAAGCGCGGGCCGTCAACGATGCCCTGCGACGGATCATCATCATAGGGCAGGCCATCGATGGCATCGAGAAAACCGTCGCGGTTGGTAGCGCGGCCTGTTGCAGCGGCAAAGGCCGCCGCTTCGCGCCGCACCTGGGCCATACGCTCGGCCGTGGCGGGATGCGTGGAGAACCAGGAGATCGGCTCGCCGCCGCCCTGCCCCATCAGCTTGCCTTCCAGATTGGTCTGGGCCCCCAGCGCCGCGAGAATGTCAGCGCCGGCGGTGGGATCATAGCCGGCCTTGGCGAGATAGCGGACGCCCAGCCGGTCGGCCTCGGTTTCCTGTTCGCGCGAATAGTTGAGCGAATAAAGCTGTGCGCCGGTGCCGGCGATGTTGCCGAGTATGCTGGAGCCGGTGATGGCGCCGACGATGGCGGCACCAAACCCGGCGAACACTGAACGCTGTTCTCGTTTTTCCGCGTGGCGGGCAGCGACATGCGCGACTTCATGGCCCAGGACAAAGGCCAGCTCGGCCTCGTCGTTCATCAGCGCCACCAGTTGGCGGGTGACATAGACATAGCCGCCAGGCATGGCGAAGGCGTTGTTGACGTTCGAATTGAGCAGCGTGACGGTATATTCGTCCGGCCGCGTTGCCAGCCCCGATTGCATGGCGATGCGCTGGCCGACGCGGCGCACATAGGCGGCTTGCGGGCCTTTGTACTCGCCGCCGAACTGCGCCACGAGCTGGGGATTGGCCGCAGCCCCGTTCTGCCGATCGGCATTGGAGATGCCGGGCGCCTGGGCCGGCGACGCCGAGGCGAGCAGCAGCGGGACAAGAGCGAAAAGGGCGGTACGCATCGGCTGCATCATGGCGATACCGGCTGAACCAAAGCTGAGTAGGAGCTTTAGAGCAGCCGTCCCATTTCGACGAACTTGTTGCGCCGGGCCTTGCGCAATGCCGTGGGCTCGAGCGCCAGCAGCGGCATCAGCTCGGCGGCAATGGCCATGGTCAGCGAGGCAATCGCCGCCGCCGGATCGCGGTGCGCACCCCCCAAAGGCTCGGTAACAATAGTATCGATAACACCAAGCTTCTTCAGGTCGGCGGCCGTCACGCGCATGGCTTCGGCAGCCTCAGGCGCATGGCTGTTGGCCTTGTCGGCGGTGCGCCACAGGATGCTGGCGCAGCCTTCGGGCGAAATCACCGCATAGACGGCATGCTCGAACATGATGATGCGATCGGCGGCGGCCAGTGCCACAGCACCGCCCGATCCGCCTTCGCCGGTGATGGCGGCGATGATCGGCACGCTGGCGGCGAGACAGGCTTCGGTGGCACGGGCAATGGCTTCGGCCTGGCCGCGTTCTTCGGCATCAAGGCCGGGGAAGGCGCCGGCGGTATCGACCAGCGTCACCACCGGCACATTGAAGCGGCTGGCGAGCTCGATGAGGCGGATCGCCTTGCGATAGCCTTCGGGGCGACCCATGCCGAAATTGTGCTTCACGCGGCTGGCGGTGTCGTTGCCCTTTTCATGGCCGATGACCATGACCGGGATATTCTGGCCTCGCAGCCGGCCAAGACCGCCGATGATGGCGTAATCTTCGCCAAAGGCCCGATCACCGGCGAGCGGGGTGAAATCCTCCACCAACGCCTTGACCATGTCGCCGAAATGCGGCCGTTCCGGATGGCGGGCGACCTGAGTCTTCTGCCAAGGCGTCAGCCGCGCATAGGTTTCCGCAAGCAGGCGCCGGGCCGCACCTTCGGCGTGCTTGGCGCCGGCTTCATCACCGGCAGCGCGATAATCGGCCGCGCGCGCCTGAATGGTCGCGATCGGCTTTTCGAAATCAAGGGTTGCTGTGCTCACAACGGCAAGGCCTAAAGCGCTGCGGCGCGCGGGTCAACAATCGCGGCGTCGGTGCGACGATAGCGGAAATACCACACCTCATGGCCATGGCGCCGCGCCTTGGCCTCGTAACGCGTCTGTGGCCAGTCCTCGCGGCGCTGCTGGAAATCCTCAGGGCCGTCGATCAGCCATTCAAAGGCGCTGGTCGCCTGCATCTGCGCCAGCGCCCAGCGGCAATAGATCGGGTGATCGGTGCCCAGCCGGAACTCGCCGCCGGGCTTGAGCACGCGCGCCACCATGGCGAGCGGCCCCGGGTTGACGAAGCGCCGCTTGGCGTGGCGGAATTTCGGCCAGGGGTCGGGGTGGAGCAGGAACACCCGATCGAGGCTGGCATCGGGTAGCCGGTCAAGAATATCGAGCGCGTCGCCATTGTGGAGGCGGATGTTGGTCAGCCCGCGGCTGTCGATTTCGAGCAGCGCGCCGACAACACCATCGAGGAACGGCTCGGCGCCGATGATGCCCACGTTCGGGTTGGCCTCGGCCTGCGCCGCCATATGCTCGCCGCGGCCAAAGCCGATCTCCAGCCACAGTGGCCGGTCGTCGCCGAACAAGACGCGCGAATCGAGTGGCCCCTCGGGCACGGCCAGTTGCGGCAGCAAGTTTTCGACCAGCGCGGCCTGGCCAATGCGCAGCTTGTGGCCGGTGCGGCGGCCGTACAGCCGACGGATCGTTGCGGGATCGCCCTTAGTGGAAGTGCTAGTCATCACGGCGTTCCATGCCGCAGGTGATTGCATTTGGCAAAGACGGGTCGTTTGATGTGGCGACATTTGATGTGAATCAAGGTGGCGCCGCCATCGCCATGGCAAGCAGCCGATAAAATATGGGGAGAATCGTCATGACCGCAGCAACAGAACATTTCGACGTGCTGATTGTGGGCGCCGGGATTTCGGGGCTCAGCGCCGCCTGGCATTTTCAGCACGAGATGCCCGGCACGCGCTTTGTCGCGTTGGAGCGCGAGGCGAGCTTCGGCGGCACCTGGCTGACCCACAAATTCCCCGGCATCCGCTCGGACAGCGATCTTTACACCTTCGGCTTCCACTTCAAGCCCTGGGTTGGCCCGCCGATCGCGACCGCCGCCGAGATTCAATCCTATCTCGGTGAAATGATCGCCGAAAACGATCTGGCCCCGCACATTCGCTACAATCACAGCATCGAATCGGCGTCCTGGTCGAGCGAAACCGCGACCTGGACGGTGACGGCGAAGCTGGCGTCAGGCGAAACAAAAGTCTTCAGCGCCAATTTCCTCTACATGGCACAGGGCTATTACAAGCATCACAAGGGCTATTGGCCGAACTGGGACGGCATGGACCGCTTCAAGGGGCCGATTCTCCACACCGAGGAATGGGACGAAAACACCGATTACGCCGGCAAGAATGTCATCGTCATCGGATCGGGCGCCACCACTGCCACCATCGTTCCCGAAATGGCCAAGACCGCCAAAAAGGTGACGATCGTCCAGCGTTCCCCCACCTATTTCTTCCCGGCACCCAATGTCGATGAAACCGCCGACATGCTGCGCGCGCTCGATATCGATGAAAGCTGGGTGCACGAGATCGTCCGCCGGAAGAAGAACTTCGATCAGCACGAAACCGTGCGACGCTGCGCCGAAGAACCCGAGGCGGTGAAAGCCGAATTGCTCGGTGCCGTGCAGGCGTTGCTCCCCGAAGGCGTCGACATGAAGCATTTCACGCCAAGCTATCGCCCGTGGCGGCAGCGGCTGGCCTTTGTTCCCGAAGGCGACATGTTCACCGCCATCCGCGAGGGCAAGGCCGGTATTGCCACCGGCGAGATCGAAACCTTCACTGAAACCGGGCTGCAGCTGAAATCGGGTGAAACCGTCGACGGCGATATGGTCGTCGCCGCCACCGGCTTTGATCTGTGCATCCTCGGCGACATCGCCTTCAGCATCGATGGCAAGCCGCTGACGCTGGGCGACACCGTCACCTATCGCGGCATGATGTTCACCGGCGTGCCCAATCTGGTCTGGGTGTTCGGCTATTTCCGCGCCAGCTGGACGCTGCGCGCCGACATGGTGGCGCAATTCACCTGCCGGATGCTCAAGCACATGCAGGCCAAGGGCATGGCGTCGGTGACGCCGCAGTTGCGCCCCGAAGACGCCGACATGCCGCTGCTCAGCTGGATCGACCCCGAGGATTTCAACCCCAGCTACATCCAGCGCAGCATCCACCTGCTGCCCAAACGTGGGCCGAAGCGGGATTGGCAGCACACCCAGGATTACTGGCGCGAAAAGGACGAATTCCCGCTGATCGATCTCGATGGGGCGGAATTCCGTTACGCAACAACCAAGACGGCGGCGATCGCAGCCGAATGACGGACAGGGGCCGGGCGTGACGCCCGGCCCTCTGCCTTAAAGCGCGGCCTTCAACCGATCGACAAGGTCGGTCTTTTCCCACGAAAAGCCGCCTTCGGCATCGGGCGTGCGGCCGAAGTGGCCATAGGCGGCGCTGCGCTGATAGATCGGCTTGTTGAGCCCAAGCTGGGTGCGGATGCCGCGCGGCGTCAGCGCAAAGCCCAGCTTGCTCTTGTCGGCGAGCACCGCTTCGATGGCGGCTTCGCTCACCGTGCCGGTGCCGTGCAGATCGACATAGACGCTCAAGGGTTCGGCGACGCCGATGGCATAGCTCAACTGGATCGTGCAGCGCCGGGCGAGGCCTGCGGCGACGATGTTCTTGGCGAGATAGCGGGTGATATAGGCCGCCGAACGATCGACCTTCGTCGGGTCCTTGCCGCTGAAGGCGCCGCCGCCGTGCGGGGATGCGCCGCCATAGGTGTCGACGATGATCTTGCGGCCGGTCACGCCGGCGTCACCATCCGGCCCGCCGATTTCGAAACGGCCGGTCGGGTTGACGTGGATGACGGTCGAATCGGTGATGAAGCCCTTGGGCAGCACATCGTGGAAAACGCTCAGCACGTAATCACGCAGGGTTGCGTACTTTGCCGCGTCGCCGCCTTCGCCATCCGGGGCGTAATAGCCGGGGGCGTGCTGCGTGGACACGACCAGCGCCGTCGCGCGCACCGGCACTTCGTTCTCGTAGGAGAGCGTCACCTGGCTCTTGGCATCGGGCTCGAGGAACGGCGCCTTGCCGCTGTGGCGGTCGGCGGCCATCCGCTCGAGGATCTTGTGCGAATAATAGAGCGTCGCCGGCATCAGATCGGGCGTTTCATCGGTGGCGTAACCGAACATGATGCCCTGGTCGCCGGCGCCTTCATCCTTGTTGCCGCTGGCGTCCACGCCCTGCGCGATGTGCGCCGATTGCGGGTGGAGGTGGTTTTCGAACACCAGATTCTGCCAGTGGAAGCCATCCTGTTCGTAACCGATGCGCTTCACCGTTTCACGGACGACCTTCTGGATTTCTTCCTGGGCACCTGGCGCCCAATTGCCATCCTTGTCGATCATGCCCTTACCGCGGACTTCGCCGGCGAGGACGACGCGGTTGGTGGTGGTCAGGGTTTCGCAGGCAACCCGCGCTTCGGGGTCCTTGCTGAGGAACAGATCAACGACCGCATCGGAAATCTGGTCAGCGACCTTGTCCGGATGGCCTTCGGAAACCGATTCGCTGGTGAACAGGAAAGAGGAACGCAGCATTTTTTGATAGATCCACGCAATTTCGATCAGCCACGCGTCTAGGCGGCAGCGCGCTCGCGCGCAAGTAGTATAAAGAAAGCTTTATATGCGCAGCGCCGAAGCGCGCGTGCCGCGCGCCACATGCGCAAGCACGGCCAGCAGGGCGGCGCGCGCTCCTGCGCGCCGAACCTGTCTGACGCCAGCACGGGCTTTGCCCGTGCCCCTGCGCTTTACTTCTTCTTGTTCCCGCGCCCAAACACCCCCGCAACCCCCAACAACACCACCCCAAACCCGAACGTCCCCCAATGTCCGACTCGCGCAAACACCGTCGCCGGCAACGCTGCCGGCAGCGCCACCGACGCCACATCGCGCACCCCGAACGGCACCGCCGCCACGACATTGCCATGGCCATCGATCATCGCACTGATTCCTGTCGGCGTCGCGCGGGCGATCGGCAGGCCTTCCTCGATGGCGCGCAGCCGTGCCTGTGCCAGATGCTGCGGTGGTCCGCTGGGGCCATACCAGGCGTCGTTCGAAACATTGGCGATCCACGCCGGCCGATTGGCGCGATCGACAACGGCGCCGGGGAAGATGATTTCATAGCAGATCTGCATGCCGACGGCCGGGAATCCCGGCAGCGCCAGCGTCTGCGGCCCCGGCCCAGGTTGAAACTCCAGATCGCCGGGTACGAGTCGCGCGAGGCCGAGCGCCGTCATGATCGCCTTGGCCGGCACATACTCGCCCAATGGCACCAGATGCGCCTTGTCGTAGCGCGCGACGATCTGCCCGTGCGAATCGATGGCGAACATCGTGTTGCCCAGCGCGGTCAATTCGCCTTCGGCGTTGCGCACCGCCGCCGTGCCGCCGAACAGCAGCAGGTCCTTGGGGCCGAGTACGCCGGCCAGCGCGGCGCGGACTTCGGGCTCTTCCTCGATCAGCCAGGGCACCGATCCTTCCGACCACAGCACCAGCGCGCCGTCGCCCGACGTGCGCTTTGCCAGGGCCTGCCGGGTCAGATCGAGATAATTCTGCAGATGCGCTTCCTGCGAGCCTTCGACATAGCGCTGATCCTGTCCGATATTGGGCTGGACAAGGTGAACGATGGGGCCGGTCGATGGCACCGGCGGACGTTCGAGCGCCAAGGCCGCAAGGCCCAGCCCGACGACCGTGGCGAGCAGCGCCACCCCGCCCCGCCATTGCCGCTGGATGAGCAGGGCCAGCCCGCCGCCGGCAAGCACCATCAGCGCCGACAGCGACAGTGCGCCGCCGAATTGCGCCAGTTGCCGCAGACCCGGCAGTGCCAGCCATGCGGCGCCGAGCGGATTCCAGGCAAAGCCGGTCAGTACCCAACCGCGCAGCCATTCGCCGAGCATCCAGAACGCTGCAATGGCCAGCACCCGCGCTGCGCCGGTCCACGGCACTGCCCGCGCCAAGGCGGCGGCGAGGCCGATATAGAGCGCGAGGAACATTGACAGGCCGATAACGGCGACCCAACCGAGCCACGGCGGCATCTTGTCCTGAAAGCTGAAGGCGGTGGCGATCCAGCCGAGGCCGACGGTGAATTGCGCGGTACCGAAAAGCCAGCCCAGCCCAAAGGCGCGGCCGCGGCCGGGGGCGGCTTCGATGAGGATGACCAGCACCGCGACGCCGATGACCGTCAAGGGCCACAGGTCCCAGGGCGCGAAGCCCAGCGCCGACACGCCCCCAGCCGCCAGGGCGGCAAGACTGGTGAACAGGCGGGAGCTGGAGCGAGAAACCACGCGCGCTGGTTAGCGACAAAGCCGGCGCCCCGAAAGGCCCGAAGCGGCTTGCCGTGAAGACATTGCCTCGCCAAGGTCAGCCCTGATGCCGCCGCCCGCCCTTCCCGCACCGCCGGTCGTCGCCTATGCCGGCGTCAGTGTGCGGCGTGGCGGGACGACGATCATCGATTCGGTTGATCTTGCGTTTGATGCCGGCACCTTCGTCGCTCTCACCGGGCCTTCGGGGGCGGGCAAGACGACCCTGCTCCGCCTCGCCAATCGGTTGATCGCGCCCGATGCCGGCACGGTGCGCGTCCTTGGCGCCGATATCGCCAACATGGATCCGGCGGCGCTGCGGCGCGGAATTGGTTATGCGATCCAGGGCGTCGGCCTGTTTCCGCACTGGACGGTGGCCGACAATATCGCCGCGGTTCCGTGGTTGCAGCAGCGCGACAGCGCGTGGCGGGCGCGGCGAGTGGCGACCCTGCTCGATCTCGTCGAACTGCCGCAGGCCTTTGCCAGCCGCTTTCCGCGCGAGCTTTCGGGTGGGCAGGCGAGCCGAGTCGGACTGGCGCGAGCGCTGGCGGCTGAACCCAAATTGCTGCTGCTCGACGAACCCTTTGGTGCGCTCGATCCCGAAACCCGCGCCAGCCTGGGTGACAAGCTGATCGAATTGCACCGCGCCGAGGGTCTGACAACGGTGATGGTGACGCACGACCTCGCCGATGCGCTGTTGCGCGCCGAGCGGGTGGTGGTGCTCGAAGCGGGCCGCGTCGTCGGCGATGGCAGCCCGGCGCAGCTTGCCGCCAGCGACCATCCGGCGGTGCGTGCGCTGCTCGCCTCGCCGCTCGATCAGGCGCGACGCCTTGCCGGTCTGCTCGGGTGATGCCGGATATCAGCGAACGCTGGCTGCGCGCCTTTGCGATGTTGCCCGATCGGCTGGCGGCGCATCTGGGGGTCAGCGCCGCGGCGCTGGCGCTGGCGATCGTCGTCGCGGTGCCGCTGGTGGCATTGCTGGTCGCCAAGCCGCGGCTGCGGCCGTCGGTGCTCGGCGCCGCGGCCGTGATCCAGACGGTGCCGGCGCTGGCGCTGCTGGCGCTGTTCTATCCGTTGTTACTGCTGATGTCCGAAGCGACGCAGCGGCTGGCCGGGTTCGGCGTGCCGGCGCTCGGGCTGTTGCCGTCGCTGCTGGCATTGGCGCTCTATGCGCTGCTGCCGCTGGTGCGCGGCGGCGTCGATGGCCTCGCCAGCGTGCCGCCCGAAACCCGCGATGCCGCCGATGGCATCGGCATGACGCGCCAGCAACGCCTGCTGCATGTCGAACTGCCACTCGCCGCACCGATCATCATGGGCGGGCTGCGCACCGCCGCCGTCTGGACCATCGGTGCCGCCACGCTGGCCACCACCGTTGGCCAGAAAAGCCTTGGCGACCTGATCTTTGCCGGGCTGCAGATCGAGGATTGGGCGCTCGTCGTCACCGGCTGCATCGCCGCGGCGGCGCTGGCGATCATCACCGACATGGCGCTGTGGCGCGCCGAAACCGGGCTGGCCGAACGCGCCTGGGGCAAGGTGCTGATCGGGTTTGCCATCTTGGTGGCTTTGGTGGCGGGCGTCGTCGGCTGGTATTGGCACGCCAAACCGCCGGCGAGCGCGGCGCGGCCGGTGGTGGTCGGCGCCAAATCCTTTTCCGAACAATATATCCTCGCCGAAGTGATCGCCAACCGGCTGCGCGCCGCTGGCGTTCCGGTGGTGCTGCGCACCGGGCTCGGCTCGGCCGTGGCGTTCCGGGCGCTCGCGGCGGGCGATATCGATGTCTATGTCGATTATTCGGGGACGCTGTGGGACAATGCGCTGGGCCACAAGGACACCGCGTCGCGCGAGGTGATGCTCGCCGAATTGCGGCGCGAATTGCCCGAACAACATGGTGTCACGGTGGCGGCGTCGCTGGGTTT
>JAAFIT010000499.1 GCA_013298745.1 Sphingomonadales bacterium | reverse complement strand
CTCGCCCGCATCGCTGCGGCGCGCAAGAAGCTGCCCAAGGTCGAGGTGCCCGATGCCATGCTCGAACTCGGCAGCCGGCTGTGCCAGGCGGTCGGCGCCGATGGCCTGCGCGGGGAATTGACGCTGCTGCGCGCCGCTCGCGCCGCCGCTGCCCTCGCCGGCAAGAAGACCGTTCATGCCCATCATGTCGGCGAAGTGGCGACGCTGGCGCTGCGCCATCGCCTGCGCCGCAACGTCACCGATGATGTCGGCTCGACGGTGCGCATCACCCGGGCGGTCGCCGAGCTGATCCCGGCATGAGCCTGTTGGCGGTCGTTGAAGCGCCGCCGCCACCCGCTATCGACGCGGCGAGCAACGAGCGCTGGGCGCTGGCGCTTCGCGTCGTCGCGCTGCTCGCCGCCAATCCGGCCGGCATCGGCGGCGTGCTGTTGCGCGCCCGGCCCGGCCCGGTGCGCGATCTGTGGGCCGAAGCGCTGGCGCAAGTGACCCGCGTGCGCCGGTTGCCGGCCAGTGCCGATTCCGAAGCGCTCGATGGCGGGCTCGATCTGACTGCGACGCTCGCCGCAGGCCGGCCCGTGATGCGGCCGGGCTTGCTCGCCGAAATCGGCGATGGTGTCCTTGTCGTCCCGATGGCGGAGCGGCTGGCGCCGCCACTCGCCGCACGGCTGGCGGGGTCCATTGATGAGGGCGGGCCGTTGGTCGTGCTGTTCGATGAATCGCACGGCGATGGCGACAATGACGAGCGCGTCTCGGCAGCGCTGGCCGACCGGCTGGCGATTCATCTCGATCTGACACGGGTGCGGCTGCCGATGGCGGCATTGATCGCCGGCGTCGCGCCGCCCGCACCTTCGCCGGCACCGGCGGGCGATCCGACGCCGATCGACGATGCGGTGACGGCGCTGGCGACGGCGGGCGTCCAGCTCGGCATCGCCTCGGTGCGGGCGCCGATCCAGGCGCAGCGCGTCGCGCATGCGCTGGCGCGGCTGGCGGGGCGCAGTGCCATCGCCAATGCCGATCTCGAAACCGCCGCCGCATTGGTGCTCGGCCCCCGCGCCCGGCAGGTGCCGCAGCCTAACGAACCCGAGGCGTCTGAGCCCGAAACACCGCCCGATGAACCGCCACCGCCGCCACCCGAAGGCGATGAAAGCGGCGACGCCGACGAAAACAACGCGCCGCAGGATCTGACCGACATGGTGTTGGAGGCCGCCGAAACCGCGCTGCCGCCGGGGCTGCTCGATGCGCTTGCCAATGGCATTTCGTTCAAGGCACCGGGCGGTGGCAGCAGCGGCGCCAAATTGCGGACGCTGACCAGCGGCCGGCCCGCTGGGGTGCGGTCGGGCGCACCGGGGCGCGGTGCGCGCCTGGCGTTGATCGATACCATCAAGGCGGCGGCGCCGTGGCAGAAGGTGCGCGGCCAGCGCGAGGACGGCAGGCTTTCCATCCGCCACACCGATCTGCGCATCCGGCGCTTTGTGGCGCGCGCCCAATCGACGACGATCTTTGCCGTCGATGCCTCGGGCTCGGCGGCGTTCGCGCGCCTGTCCGAAGCCAAGGGCGCGATCGAGTTGCTGCTCGCCGAAGCCTATGTGAAGCGCGCCGAAGTCGCGCTGGTGGCGTTTCGTGGGACAGAGGCAAGCATCAGCCTGCCGCCGACGCGCAGCCTCGCGCGCGCCAAGAAGGAATTGGCAGCGCTCGCCGGCGGGGGCGGTACGCCGATGGCGGCGGGAATCGACATGGCGCGGCGCGTGGCGGAGGCCGAGCGCGGCCGCGGCCGCACACCGCTTGTCGTCATCCTGACCGATGGCCGCGCCAATGTCGGCGGCGATGCGACGCGGTCCCCGCACGAGGTGGCGCTGGCCAGTGCCAAGGCGCTGGGGATGACGGGCATCGCCACCGTGTTCATCGATTGCAGCGCCCGACCGCGCCCCGAAGGCGCGGCGCTGGCAGCGGCGATGGGTGCGCGCTTCGTTGCCCTGCCGCGGCTCGATGCCAAGGCAGTCGTCGCCGCAGTGAACGCAGCGAGGCCCAGTTGATGGCCGCACCACGCTGGGATCGCGAAGGCCGCAACTGGCCCAACGCCGAAAAGAGTCGGTTCGTCACCGCCGGCGGAGTCAAATGGCACGTCCAGGTGGCAGGGTCCGGCCCGGTGGTGCTGCTCATCCACGGAACCGGCGCTGCGACGCACAGCTGGCGCGATGTGCTGCCGCTGCTGGCACCGCACTTCACCGTCGTCGCGCCCGATCTGCCGGGGCATGGCTTCACCTCCGCCATCGGTCGCGCCTCGCCGGTCAATGTCGCGACCGCACTGGCGGCGCTGACCGAGCATCTGCATCTGCCACCAGCCTTGACGGTCGGCCACAGCGCCGGCGCGGCGATCGCGCTGACCATGGCCGACAAACGCCTAGCGCGGCCGCAGGCGATCGTCTCGCTGGGCGGCGCGTTGCTGCCGTTCCCCGGCATGGCGGGGAAGCTGTTCCCGACAATGGCGCGGCTGATGTTCGTCAACCCGCTGGCGCCCGAGCTGTTCGCGATGCGCACCCGCGTGCCCGGTGAAGTGGCGAGCTTTCTCAAGCGATCGACCGAATCGCAGATCGATGCGCGCGGCATCGCCTGCTACGAAGCGCTGCTCCACA
>JAAFIT010000498.1 GCA_013298745.1 Sphingomonadales bacterium | reverse complement strand
CAGTGTCTGGCTGGTGCGGTTTCGCAACACCGTCCCCGACAAGTTCGTCGACCGCCTTCATGCGCTCGATGAATTGCTGTGCTTTGGCTGGATTGACGGCCTTGCGCGCAAACTGGATGAACAGCGCACCATGCAGCTGATTTCGCGGCGCCGACAACAGGCCTGGTCGCAGAGCTACAAGGATCGTGTGGCAAGGCTGGAAGCCCAAGGCCGGATGCAGCCCCCGGGCCGGGAGGCGGTCGCGCGATCAAAGGCGCTTGGGCTGTGGGATGCCTATGCGGAGGTCGATGCGCTGCTGGTTCCCGACGACCTTCAGGCCGCGCTGGCGGCGACGCCGTCGGCGCTGTCCAACTTCGTTGGTGCCGCCCCGTCGTATCGGCGCAATGTGCTGCGGTGGATCAGTGCGGCAAAGCAGCCCGCGACCCGGGCGAAGCGGATATCTGCTGCAGTTGCGGCGGCAGCGGCGGGGCGGCGGCTGCCGCAAATGTAGGCGCAGTCCCGGCGCCGCCGACGGCGCGATAGAGCGCCACGCGTTCCCGCCGGGACAGCGCCATGGCATCCACTGCGGCAGCCTGCGAGCTGTTTGCCGAGCGCTGGGCATCGATCACGGCAAGGAACGTCTCAAGGCCGCGGCTGTAGCGGTCTTGCGCCAGGCTGGCCGCATCGACATCAAATCGCGCCTGCTCGGTCAGCGCAGCTTCCCGGCGATCGGCGGCCGCCACGCTGCCGAGCGCTGCTTCGACTTCGCCCAAAGCTGTGAACAGGGTCTGCCGATACAGCGCAAAGGCTTTGCGAGCGTCGGCCTGGCGCTGGTCGATCCGGGCCCGCACCCGCCCGAAATCGAGCAGGGGCCCGGCAATGCCGGCACCAAGCGATCCGACGATTGCATCGTCGCTGAACAAATCGCCGGCCGCCAGCGCAAACAGGCCCAACGCGCCGGTGATCGACAACTGGGGGAAGCGTTCCGCTGCCGCTGCGGCAATCTCGTGATCGGCCGCTTGCAGCCGCTGATCGGCGGCGATGACGTCGGGGCGCAGTCGCAGTTGTGTCGAAGGTATAGCGAGCAGCGGCAGCACCGCCGTGGCGAGCGCGGCAGGCTGCATCAGCGCAGACTCGACCTCCTGCGCGGATGCGGCGGTGAGCGTCACCAGACCGCCGATGACGACGGCCCGATCGGCCGAAAGTGCGGCCAACTGGCCACGAACCGCCAGTGCAAGCGACTGGGCGCGCAACAAGTCAAAGGCCGGCGCTATGCCGGCCGCAACCCGCGCCTGCGTCAGGCCGACAAGATCATTTGCCGCTGCCAGATCGCGGTCAAGGACCACACGCCGCGCATCGATTGCGCGCGCATCGATCACCGCGCCGGCGAGATCGGCCGCCAGCGCCAGCCTGATCCCGGCGGCGTCAGCCGTTGCCGCATCCAGTCGGGCATCGGCCGCGCGGGCGCTGGCGCGAAGCCGGCCGAACAGATCGGCGTCCCAACTGGCATTGATGCCGGCCCGAAGGCTGGATTGGCTGGACGGAATTTCAACGCCAGGTGGCAGCGGCCCGCCAAATTGCGCCGCCGGGTTGATCCGCTGGCGGGTCCCGCTCGCCGAGGCTGATATCTCGGGCAGTTGTTCGGCCCGCGCGCCGCGCAAGCCGCCGCGCGCCGCATCGACGCGCGCCATCGCGGCCGCCAGCGTCGGCGCAGACGTGAACGCCTTGTCAGATAGCGCCTGATAGGCGGGATCTTCTCGCGGCAACAGATCGGCAATCGGCTCACCTGAAGTTTGCGCGGTGTTCAATCCTGCAAAGGCCGGCGGCAGGGCGGCAATTGCATCGGCGGCAGGTGGCGCACGGTCGACCGTCGCACAGCCCGCCAGCAGCAGGCCGATCAACCACCGGCCGTTCAAGAGGGGCGCGCGCATCAGCCCGCCACCCGCGCCGGCACGAAGCCATCGACCTGCTGGCCGACAAAATAGCCGCGCTCGGCGGCCGGCACGGCATAGATCAGCTGCAACACGCGGACGTCGACGCGTTCGGTGGCAGCATTGGTCAGCGAGCGCTTGGGCACGACCAGCGGCTCGGCGCGCACGAATGTGACCGTCGTGCGGTAGTCGCCCAGCCCCTTGGGGCTGATCGTGGCGGGCCGGTTCAGCGCGACGCGGCCGATCTCGTTCTCATCGATGTCGATGCGCACGTGCAGCGGCGTCGTTACCCCCAACGTCACCAGCGGATCAGCGGCGCTGGCCTGCGGCCCGGCCGGTGCATATTGGCCGGGGCGCGTGCGCACCTGCAGAACGGTGGCAGCCAATGGCGCGCGCACGACCAGTCGGTCCAGTGTGGTGCGCGCGGTGTCGCGGGCTGCCTCTGCCTCGCGAAGTTGCGCGTCCTGCCCGGCCAGCTGGGCGCGCGCTTCATCGACCGCGCCCTGGCGGGTAACCAGCTCTTGCTTGCTGATGGCGCGCGGATCACCGCCGCCCGTGTAAAGCGCCAGCTGGCGTTGTGCGACCTGCAGGTTGGTGCGGGCGATGTCCACGGCTCGCCCGGCACTGTTGGCGCGCGCTTGCGCTTCATTCAGGGTTGCCCGGGCGGCGCGATCGTCGATGGCGAACAGTGGCGCGCCGGCGGCCACCTGATCGCCGGCCCGCACCG
>JAAFIT010000497.1 GCA_013298745.1 Sphingomonadales bacterium | reverse complement strand
CAATATCGACAAGGGCCTGCAACTGCCGATCGATTCGAGCGCGGCGATCACCACCGAAGGCTTGCTCGGCGGCACCTTCATCGCGTTGACCCCGGGCGGGGAGACGGTGATGCTCAAGCCGGGCGAAGAGATCGTCGAAACCTCGGGCGCGACCGATCTGATGGCGTTGATCGGCGGCTTTGTGAACAAATCGGGCGACAAGCCCGCTGCGGATGCCGCGCCGGCGACGGCACCGGCGCAATAGGGCATGATCGGGTTTCGCGCTCTGGCAGCGCTGCTGGCCGTGGCGGCGCTGCCGGTGGCGGCGCAGCAGGCGCCACCGGCCAGCGCGCCGGCAGCAATTCCGGCTGCGCCTACAGCAGCGGCAAAGCCCGCAGATCCCAAACCCAAAGCACCCGCCAAGGCCCTGCCGCCGGCCACCGGAATCACACCCAATGCCGAGCGCGTTGTCACCATCGGCGCCATCGACAAGCGCACAGGAGTAAATCGCAGCTTTGTTGGCAACCCCGGCCAGATGTTCAGCTTCGGCGCGTTGACGGTGCGGGTGCGCACCTGCGAGACGACCCCGCCCTGGGAACAAAAACTGACCGGCGCGTTTCTGTTGATCGATGAAACCACCGGCAAGGCGGCGCCAAAGCGCATCTATTCAGGCTGGATGTTCGCCGAAAGCCCGTCGCTCCATCCGCTGGAGCACGCCCGTTACGATGTCTGGGTCAAGAGCTGCACGATGCGCTTCCCCGAAACCGGGCCGGCGACCGTGGTGGCCGGTAGCGTCGGCGGTGGTGACAAGCCGGCGGCGTCCAAGGCGAAAAAGTCCCCAGCAGTGCCCAGCGCCGCGGCTAATTGAGCGCGATAGGCGCGCGCCGTCACTTCCTGGGCGCCGAACCGCGCCAGATGCTCGGTTAGAAACTGGGTATCGAGCAAGGTGAAGCCGCCAACCTGAAGCCGCGCCACAAGTGCCGCCAGCGCACATTTCGACGCGTCGCGAACCCGCGTGAACATTGATTCGCCGAAAAAGGCGCCGCCCAGCCGCACACCATAAAGTCCCCCGGCAAGCGCACCATCGTCGGTCCATGCCTCGATCGAATGGGCATGGCCGCGGGCGTGCAGTGCCCGATAGGCATCGGCGATCAGCGGGTTGATCCACGTGTCCGTCCGCCCCGGTACCGGCTCGGCGCAAGCGGCGAGAACGGCATCGAAGGCGCGATCGACCGTCAGCATGAAGCGTTCGGATTTCAGCACCTTGGCAAGGCTTTTGGGCAGGTGAAAGCCATCCAGAGGCAGCACGCCGCGTCGCTTTGGCTCAACCCAGAAGACGTCGCCAGCGGTCGCACTGTCGGCCATCGGGAAGATGCCAGTGGCATAGGCGCGCAGCACGATATCGGGGTCAAGCCGGTTGGCGAGTGGACGGGTCACAATCCTGTCATGCGGCATCCTTGGGGAATTTGCCACAGGGTTAAAGTGAAAATGAACTAATCCATTTGCCAAATACGAAAGACTGTGAAAACTTCTTAAAGCATTTTGCAAAGGGGGTATTATGTCGGTAAAATTGGCTATTCTGGCGTTGGCAGGCGTATTGGCTGCATCGCCAGCGGCAGCGGCGGTCACCTATCAGTTCACGGCGTTGAGTTCTTTTCCATTCAATGCGAATGGCAATGGTGACGAAGAATTCACCGGCTCCTTTGAAGTGACGGTCCCTTCTGCGGTAAATACTTTTACCGTTTTTCCAGCTGCATCGTTGACGAGCTGCACGATGCTGGGGTCAATTTCCGGTGCTATCCCGTGTGGTACCCAGTCGTTTCGATACGATTTCGTGCCAGGTTCGCTCACTGTCGCATTCGCTGGACCAACATTCGAGATTTTTTATTATTTCGACGCCATCGCATCGACCACAAATGGGACGTGGGATACGACTATTTTCGGCACCGATCAGCAAGGCATTCTGGTGACCAGCGGCGCTGCCACAGGTGGCGTTCCCGAACCGGCGAATTGGGCGATGTTGATTGCCGGCTTCGGCCTGACCGGTGCGGTAATGCGTCGCCGCCGCGCATCGGCAGTCGCGGCCTGACGAATCTGGCGCTCGGCATCGCGGGAACATCCGTGATGCCGAGCGTATCGATTATTCAGCCCGCGCAGCCAGCCAGCGCTCCAGCCATTTGATCGAATATTCACCATCGATGAAATCCGGCGCTTCGATGATCGCCTGTTGCAGCGGAATCGTCGTCTTGGGACCGTGGATGACGAATTCCTCCAAGGCCCGGCGCAGGCGCATCAGCGCGTCGTTGCGATTGGCGCCATAGACAATCAGCTTGGCGATCAGCGAATCATAATAAGGCGGGATGCGATAGCCGTCGTACAGCGCCGAATCGACACGCACATGCAGGCCACCCGGCGCGTGGAAATCGGTGACGCGACCGGGTGAGGGCGCGAAGGTTTCCGGGTCTTCGGCGTTGATCCGGCATTCGATGGCATGGCCTTCGAAACGGATTTGGTCCTGCGTCACGCTCAACGGCATGCCGGCGGCGACGCGGATCTGTTCGCGCACAAGGTCAAGGCCGGTTACGGCTTCGGTGACAGGATGTTCCACCTGCAGCCGGGTGTTCATCTCGATGAAGTAGAATTTGCCGTTTTCGTAGAG
>JAAFIT010000496.1 GCA_013298745.1 Sphingomonadales bacterium | reverse complement strand
GAGATCCGCAAGGCCGGGCTGTATGACGAGATCTGGCAGGCGTTTGCGGTGCTGTTGCCGGTCCGCACCGTCGGCGTGATGGGCGATGGCCGCACCTATGACAAGGTCTGCGGCCTGCGCGCCGTCACCAGCGTCGATGGCATGACGGCGGACGTCTATCCGTTCGAAAGCGCCTTCCTGAGCCGCGTCGCCACCCGCATCGTCAACGAGGTGCCAGGGATCAACCGCGTGGTTTACGACTATACGTCGAAGCCGCCCGGCACCATCGAGTGGGAATGATCACTCGACCCGGAAGTCGATGCTGCCCTTCAATGGCGCGCCGCTCTCGTCGGTGACACCCCAGCGGATGGTATAGGAGCCGACCGGCAGCGGGTTCTTGAGCTTCAGCACCAGCGTCTTCTTGTCGTTGGCGAGTTCGTTGGTGAAGGCCTTGATCGCCATCGGCGGGTGATCGGTCATCCCCGGCATCGCGGTCATGATGATTTCGGCGCCGGCGGTGCCGGGCTTCAGCGGCGCATCGAAGTTGAGGATGATCTTGCCCGGCGGCTTCACCGCGGCATTGGCGGTGGGATATGTGTCGACGACCTTCGCGGCGGCGTAGGCTGCCGCGGGCAAGGCGAGGGCGATCAGCAGCGGGGCAAGCAGTTTCAACATGGGTTTTCGTCCCTTTTGAGCAGGCGGTGCGGCCAAGCCTTCAGAACCACAGCCTTACACCGACAACGAAATTGGTGGTAGCGGCTGGCGTCCCGCTCGCGCGGGCGTAATCGGCGCTGCCACCGATGCGCCAATCCTGTTCGACGCCGATATAGGGAGCAAATTCGCGAACGATTTCATAGCGCAGGCGGACGCCAAGGCTGATCGAGTCGATGCCGGCGCCGATGCCGAGTTCCGGAATGTCCTGCGCGGCAAGGTTGATCTCGGTGCGCGGCTGCACGATCAGCCGCTGGGTGAGGCGCTGGTCAAGCTCGGCCTCGATCCGCGCCGTCAGGTCGCCCTGATCGGATAGGAACAGCGCCGCATCGACTTCGAAGCGATAGCGCGCCAGGCCCTGGATGCCGAGCACGGCATGGTTGCGGCCGAAGGGAGCGAGATCGCGGCGGACGCCCAGTTGCAGATCGAAGAAGGGGGCGATGGCGCGGCTGTAGAGCGCCTGGATTTCGGCATCGTCGATGGCCTCGCCAAAGCCGCCTTCGCCCTCGCTCTTGAGCCAGAGTTTGTCGGTGTCGCCGCCCCAATAGCCCTGGACGTCCCACAGATAGCCGGTGGTATCGCCGTTGATCCGCAACTCGGCGCGGTCCGCCATGAACCAGAAGCGCGTCATGTCGCCGCCCTCGGCCTTCAGGGCGGCGCGTGAGGCCTTCATGGCCTCGGCGCCCCAGATCGCGTCGGCGGCGTTGGGTGGGCCGCTGCCGGCCTCGGGCGGTGGTGGGGTTTCAAAGCTGGGAATATCGGCAGCAGGCGGCGGCATTGTGTGGCCGGCGTGCTGGGCCGCCGCCGGCGCCGCCAGCAGCGCGAGCGCCATCACCAGCGCCTTCATGCCGGAACCGGCGGCGCTGCGACCGTCACCACCTGCATCATCCCGGCGTGCATATGGTAGAGCAGATGGCAGTGAAACGCCCAGTCGCCGGGTGCATCGGCGGTCAGATCGAACTGGGCGCTGCCGCCGGGCTGGACGATCAGCGTGTGTTTGAGCGGCTGATCGGCGGGTTCGGCGCCATTGACCAGCTCGAAGAAATGCCCGTGGAGGTGGATGGGGTGGGCCATCATGGTGTTGTTGATCAGCTTGACCCGCACCCGCTCGTCATAGGCAAAGCGGATCGGATTGTCGGTGACGGCGGCATATTTGCGGCCGTCGAACGACCACATATAGCGTTCCATATTGCCGGTGAGGTGGATTTCGAGCAGCCGCGTCGGGGTGCGGACAGCGCTGCGCGGCATTAGCGATTTCAGTTGCTTGTAGGTCAGTACGCGGTGGCCGACGTCATCAAGACCGATGCCGGGATCCCCCATGCGGTCGACGGGGTTCATCGACACCATGTCGATGCCAGGGCCGATGGCGACATCGGGCGGCAACAGGCTGGTGTCGCGCATCTTCATGCTGGCCATGTCGTGGCTGCCGGGGCCGTGGTCCATGCCCATGTCGGCCATGGTCAGCAGCGGCGGCGGCCATCGCGGCGGCAGCGCGGCGCGCAGGCCGGGGGCGGATGCCAGTGTGGCGAGGGCAAAGCCCGATCGGTCCATCGCCTCGCCGATGATGGCATAGGCGGCGGCGCTGCCCGGCGTCACCACCACATCATAGGTTTCCGCAACGCCGATCTGCAGTTCATCGACCTCGATGGGCCGCACATCCTGGCCATCGGCGGCGACCACCGTCATCGGCAGGCCGGGGATGCGGACGTTGAAAAACGTCATCGCCGAGCCATTGATCAGCCGCAGGCGGATGCGCTCGCCGGGTTTGAAGGCATATTCCAGCCCCTCGTTCGGGCCGTAGCCGTTGGCGAGATAGGTGTAGGTCGATCCCGTCACATCGGAAATGTCGGTCGGCAGCATCCGCATCTGCGTCCACATCCGCCGATCGGCGCCGGACAGCGGGTAGGCATCGCTGGCGCTGAGCTGCTGATAGTTGAAGTAACCCTCGCC
>JAAFIT010000495.1 GCA_013298745.1 Sphingomonadales bacterium | reverse complement strand
GTCATCACGCGGGATATCGAGCAAAAGCGGTGTCTTTCCCGGCAGCCAGACCCAGAAATCGATGCTTTCGAAGCCGCTGACGGCGAGGATATGCTGGAGTTGGCCGATGTAATAGGCGGGAACGGTTCCCTTGTCCTCGACATGGGCATAGACCTTGTCGCCGCATTTGATTTCGAGCGCGCGGCGTGTGGCAAGGCAAAACCCGTCGAGGCTGGCACGCTGCCAGGGCCGATCGACCGATTGCAGGCACATCGGCTGCAGGTTTCCATCGACATGGCGGTTGTAAAGCTCGCGTGCATAGGGCTCGAGCGCGGTGCCGCGCGACGCCGCCGAGCGATAGCGGCGGTCGGGCGGTGGTGGGGCCGGGGCCGGCGCTGCGGCAAACAGGTCGGCAATCGCGGCTTTCGGCGGTGGTGCCGGGCCGGCAGGGCCATATTTCGACGGCGCAGCCTTTTCGGCGAACAGTGCCTTGGCGCTGCGCCAGGGGTTTTGCCCCATCAGCGCCGGCGTATCGGACCCGCCGATGCCGTCATGTCGCCAGCGCAGCCAAGGGATGCTGCCCTGTTCATGATCGATGATATGAAAGGTCATGAGCGGCGAAAGGGTTGCAGCTTGGCGTAGGACAGGCTTTTCCACAGCCACTCGAGCGGCCCGGTGGCAAAGGTTTTGAGCCAGAGATTGGCGATGATGATCTGCGCGATGATGATGCCGCAGGCGATGAGGAACAGGCTGCCGAAGCCGAGGCGCCCGTACAGCCCGAGGAACGGCCAGCCGAACAGTATCACCGCGACCGCCGACGCCCCCATATAGGTCGAAAGCGGCAAGCGGCCATTGGCTTCGAATGGCTTGAGCAGGGTCCGGCCGAGACCGGTGGACAGTGCCAGGGTCACGGCGCCGATATGGCCCATCACGATGGGCAACCGCGCGAGTTCGAATGTCACCCAGCCGGGATCCGGCAGCGCGTCGAAACGCAATTGCGCGATAGTGGCCGGGATCCGCAACGCGAGGCCGACGCCATATCCAAGAACCAGCATCATCACCGCGATCGATCTGCCGGCTTTTCCCTGGATGATCCCCCATTTGAACAGCGCCATGCCGATCAACATGGTGCCAAAGGCTTCGATGATGTTTCCCCAGTAAATGCCGATGCCGGTGAACTGAACAAAGACCCAGGTGTCGATACGGCTGGCGGCGTAGACTGAGTATGGGCCTTGCATCTTGGCCAGTTCGGTTGCGATCCATTCGGGGTCCGGGCCACGGGCTTCGGCTACGGCGTCTTGCCATTCCGATAGAGCGCGCTTGTCGTCGGCTGTCAGAGGCTCATCGGCCGCCTGCCGGGCCTCGGCCGCGCTGACGGCTGAAACCAGGGCCACACTCTCGGCGTAAGCGGCGATGCTCGGCGCCAGCAACGCCAGATTGATGGCGATGCCGATCCCCAGCAATTTGCGCGGATCGATCCGGCGGAACGGAAAGACGAACAAGGCCGCCGTGCCATAGGCGAGCAGGATTTCGCCTTCCCACAACAGGATGACGCCATGGGCGACACCGAACACCATCAGCCACATGTTGCGGCGCATGTGCAGATCGGCGACTTCGACCGGGCCATCGGGTGTCATGGCGTTGCGCGCCATGATCAACACGCCGGCGCCGAACAACAGTTCGAGGAGGCCGCGCTGGGTGCCGTCGAGCATTCGGTTGACCCACCAGGTCGCTTGGTCAAAGCCGGTCCAGCTGACCCGATTGGGCATGTAATCGGGGTTCGAAAAGTCCCCCATATACTGGATGTTCATGAACAGAATGAAGAGGATGGCGATGCCGCGAAGTACATCGAGTTGAACGATGCGATCCTGTGCGGCAATGCGTGCGACCGTCATTGCCGGTCCCGTTCGGCAAGGGCTGTTGCGAACACCGCCTCGAACATCGGCGTCGTCAGTCGGCCGGTGTTGGTGTTCAATTGCGAGCAATGGTAGCTGTCGATGATCGTGTAGCCGGTGTGGAGATGGTGCACGGCGCCGTGGCCGAACGGAGTCTTGGGCAGCTTGCCGCCCAGCGCCTTCACCGCGGATTGATGGGCAGTGCCGCCCAGCGCAATGACGACCTTGAGTTTTGGCAAGCCGCGCAGATGCTCGACCAGATACGGCCGGCAGGCGTGAATTTCGGCGGTTTCGGGTTTGTTGGCCGGCGGCACGCAGCGCACGGCGTTGGTGATGAAAACGCCATTCAGGGTCACACCATCAGCGGAATGGGCGGCATAGTCGCCAGTGCTCAGCCCGAACTTGGCAAGGGTTGTGTAAAGCAGAACGCCGGCCTGATCGCCGGTAAACGGCCGGCCGGTGCGGTTGGCGCCGCGCATGCCGGGGGCAAGGCCAACCACTGCCAGCCAGGCATCGGGATCGCCAAAGCCCGGCACCGGCGCGTTCCACCAGCCGACATGGCGCGCGCGCAGATCGGTGCGGAATTTGACCAGTCGAGGGCAGTGCGGGCAATCGCGGGGTGCATCGCCGGTGCGCGCTACATAGTCCGACCAGGGCAGCGTCGGCGGTGTCGCAGGGGCTTCGAAAAGTTCAGGCGTGTCGATTTCCATGCCTCAAGCGTGTAGGCGCTTTGACAGCATGGAAACAACCGTCCTCGTCGCGCTGGGATCGAAC
>JAAFIT010000494.1:1427-2658 GCA_013298745.1 Sphingomonadales bacterium | reverse complement strand
CCACCGGCATCGCACCGCGCCGCCCCGATGTGCCCGGTATCGATCACAAGAAGGCCGTCAGCTATATCGACGTCAGCACCGGCAAGGCCGAGGTCGGGACACGCGTTGCGATCATGGGCGCCGGCGGTATCGGCTTCGATGTCGCCGAACTCATCACCCACGAGGGCATTTCGGCAGCGATGGACATCGATGTGTTCGCCAAGGAATGGGGCATCGATTTTGCCAACCATCCGCGCGGCGGCGTTACCGGCGTCATCCCAGAAGTCGCCAGTGCCGGCCGCGAAGTGACATTGTTTCAGCGCAAGGCCGGAGCGCCGGGCAAATCATTGGGAAAGACAACGGGTTGGACGCACAAGTTGACATTGCAACGCCGCGGCGTGGCGATGGTCGGCGGCGTCGAATATGAACGAATCGACGATGAGGGCCTGCACGTGCTCGTCAATGGCGAGCCGCGGCTGTACCCGGTCGATACCGTCATCATCTGCGCCGGTCAGTTGCCGCTGCGCACGCTTTATGACGATCTGGTCGCGACAGGGGTGCCTGCGCAATTGATCGGCGGGGCGTTCGAAGCCATGGAGCTCGATGCCAAGCGCGCCATCAACCAGGCGACGGAACTGGCGGCGGCGGCCTAGTCGAGCCGTCGGCGGCCCTGCCCGCCGGAGGACCCTTCAAAAAGTGACGGCGGCGCAGAGGGGGTGTCTGCGCCGCCGTCGCACGGAATCAATCCCAAATACGCTGGGTGATCGCTTCGTGCATCTCGGTGCTGTTCTTGCGGACGAAACAGGCGTTGATCTTGGTCTTGCACTGCACGCCGTTCGACAGCACGAACTCGGTTTCGTCGAAATCGCCGCCTTCGGTCATCTTGCTGAAGGCGGTGACGACCTTGGGCCCGAGAAACTTTTCGGTCCAGGACATGGAAATCCCAGTGCCATCGGCACAATAGGCGGTGCCATAGGTGTCGCAGATTACACCGCGTTCGGGTGAGAACACGTTCTTGCTGTAATTGACCCTGGCGTCCTTGGCATCGACCGCAACGGCGGTAACACTCAGCGCCACTGCCAGCGCCATTCCCAGTGTGTGATGCAGCTTCATGGTTGCCTCCATCCCAAGATCGGCGTTGCTGCCGATACCTAGATGATGGGGAGCAAGGGTTTCGATTTCACTAAGGATTGTTACGGATAACGCGCAAAAGCCGGTTATTCCGCTGGTAGGGCGGTACCGGCGGGGCGGG
>JAAFIT010000494.1:0-1417 GCA_013298745.1 Sphingomonadales bacterium | reverse complement strand
CGCAGCGGCCGGAAAGCGCGCGACGACCTGCAGGCCGCCACCGTCGCGATTGCCAGCGCTGATCGTGCCGCCATGGGCGCTCGCCGTCAGTCGGGCCAGCGCAAGGCCGAGGCCGAGTCCGCCGGTGGCGCGGTTGCGCGAAGGCTCGCCGCGCTTGAAGGGCTTGAACATCTCGTCGAGCAGGGCGGGATCAAGGCCAGGGCCGCGATCTGCGACGGCGAGCTCGATCCATTCGCCGGCCATGGTGACGCCGATTTCGGCGCTGCCGGCATAGATCAGCGCGTTGTCGACAAGATTTTGCAGCATCCGACCGAGCGCCACAGCATCACCGGCGATGATCGCCGGGCCTGACGGCAGCGCGCCGAGGGTGACGGGCAGGGCCATCGCCTGACAATCGACAGCGATCCGGTCCACCAGAGTGACAAGATCGACGGGCAATTGGTCCCCCACCTTGTTGCCATGGCGGATGAAGCCGATCGTTGCCTCCACCATGGCGCGCATCTGATCGATATCGGCCTGCACGGCTTCACGGAGAGGCGCCGGTGCCGCCTCCATGCGAAAGGCGATGCGGGTCAGCGGCGTGCGCAGATCATGCGCGATCGCGCCGATCATGGCGGTGCGTTCGGCCATGGTGTCGTTGATGCGGCTTTGCATCTTGGTCAGGGCTTCGGCGGCAAGCCGCAACTCGGTCGAACCTTCGGCGGGAACCGCCGGCGCGGTATTGTCGGCCCCCACGCGTTCGGCAGCATCGGCAAAGCGGCGAATGGGGGCGGCCAGTTGCCGCGCGAACAGATACGCAAGCGGCAGGGTGACGAGCACCGACAACAGGAACGCCATGATCGATCGCCGCTGGAACCGCGTGATCAACGGGCGCTTCGGCGTTTCGACCATGATCCAGGTGCCATCGGGTGCGCGCGTCGCAGCAAAGACGCTGTTGTAGAATTGCGCTTCGCCCTGCCGCAGCGGCACCCCGGCTTCGGTGCGATAACGAAACGGGAAGTTGGTCTGGTCGGCGCGATAGACCAGCGCCACATCGGCCAGCGGCCGGCCAAGCTGGGTCGCCAGCGCCTGGGTCATGCGGCTATCGCTGCGCAGATCATCGCCGGCCACCGGTGGCGCAGCAGTGATACGGTGCTGGATCAACGGATCGGCCGGCGCTTCGCCGCGTTCAACGGCGCGGATCGCCTCGGCAATGTCGTGCATCGAGAAAAAGTCGAGCCGCGGCATCGGCAGCGCCCAGGTGAGCATCAGGCTGACCAGCGCCGACGCCAGCACGCTGAGCGTCACCATCAGCAATGATTGCCACAGGATCGGCATCCGCCCCAGGGTCGCGGCGACCAACCGCTTTGGTGCGGCCGCGGTCACGATACCGCTTCCGGTACGGCGTCGAACATATAGCCTTCGTTGCGCACCGTGC
>JAAFIT010000493.1 GCA_013298745.1 Sphingomonadales bacterium | reverse complement strand
GTCGAGCCCTCGCGTTGCCGACTTCATGCGCCACTTCGAGAGCCGCTATCGGTTCGATCGGCTCGGCAAGGCGGGACGGATCCTTGCGATGGCCGAAGCACATCACCGGCTCAACTACATCCACCCATTTCCAGACGGCAATGGCCGGGTCAGCCGGCTGATGAGCCACGCCATGGCGGCAACTGCCGGCATCGGCGCGCATGGCCTGTGGTCAGTGTCACGCGGGCTGGCGCGCGGCCTTGAAAGCCGCGGCGAGTACAAGCGGATGATGGATCACGCCGATACGCCGCGACAGGGCGACCGGGACGGTCGTGGCAATCTCTCACACCAGGCGTTCAACGAATATGTGCTGTGGTTCCTGAAGGTCAGCCTCGACCAGATCATGTTCATGGCCAGCCTGTTCGATCTCGACAATCTGCACCGGCGTCTTGGCCGCTACGTCGAACAGAGCGAGGCACTCAAACCCCAGTCGATTCGGTTGCTGGAGGCAGCGCTGTTCCGCGGCGAGTTCGATCGCGGCGATGCGGCGCGCATCACTGGCCTTCCGGAACGGTCGGCCCGCCGCGTGCTCAACGAGGTCGTCTATGCCGGTCTGCTCGCATCGGCGACGCCGAAAGGGCCGGTCTCGCTGCGCTTCCCGACGCAAACGCTCGAGACATTATTCCCGCGACTCTACCCGGCGGTCTGACCGATTCGCGTCTTGGCTTTGTGCCATGATTGACGGTTTCTGTTCATCGACGAACCAGCCCGGTTTCAAGGTTGCACTTGATATGCACTTGAATGAGATTTTTCAGGGCCGGGATCGGCGAACTAAAGCAGCTAAGTTGTTGATTTAATGGCGCATCCGACAGGATTCGAACCTGTGACCCCTGCCTTCGGAGGGCAGTACTCTATCCAGCTGAGCTACGGATGCGTGGCGCTGCTGTTAGCAGCGCCGGCGCGGCAATACCAGCCGGCTATTTGCCCGCTGCGGGTTTGATCGGGGTGAATTTGCCAAGCCCGCAGCTGGCGCCCGTCATGGGGCCGCTGCCCGGGACAATCACGGTGATCACATCCATCGAGCACAGCTGGCTGATTGAAGTCTGATAAGCAAAGGCACGCTGAAACCCAAGCTGCGGGCAGCGATTGGGGAGCGTGTTGCGATATACCTTGTTGCCCGTCACGTGAAAATCGATGGTCTGATCATCGATCACCTGGGTGCCGCGAATGTTTCGGAAGTTGATACAACTGACCGCGGGACCGGTCTCAACTGGCGGCGGCGGTTCTACGGCCATGACCGGAGCCATTACCAGCAACGCAAGTCCGAATCCTGCAAATCGCATCATCGCTCTCCCTTGATGGAGACCATGAGTGAAAGTGCCACGACGGTGGCAAGCAACGCAACCTCTACTGGCGCCCTCTTTGGCCTCCGGAGAGTGAACGCGGCCTTAACCCCTACTCCGCCGATAGTATATTATGTGTTCTTGCCCAGAAAGTCGCACAAATCGGCGACCAGGCAGCTGTCACAACGCGGCCGGCGCGCGACACAGACATAGCGACCATGCAGGATCAGCCAGTGGTGGGCATTGCGCATGAACCGCTTGGGCGTCCGCGACACTATCCCATCTTCAACTGCCAGCACGGTCTTGCCGGGCGCCAATCCCGTCCGGTTGGCGACGCGGAAGATATGCGTGTCGACGGCGCAGGTTTCGGCGCCAAACGCCGTGTTGAGCACGACATTGGCCGTCTTGCGACCGACCCCTGGCAACGCCTCCAGCGCGGCGCGATCGTTGGGCACCACGCCATCGTGCAAGGCGATCAGCATTTCCGAAAGGGCGATGACATTCTTGGCCTTGGTGTTGAACAAGCCGATCGTCTTGATGTGATCGCGCACCCCGGCTTCGCCCAGCGCCAGCATCGCCGCCGGCGTTGGCGCCGCCACGAACAGCCCGCGCGTTGCCTTGTTGACCCCGACATCGGTGGATTGCGCCGACAGCACGACAGCGACGAGCAGCGTGAACGGATCCGAATATTCAAGCTCGGTCGTGGGGTTCGGGTTGGCCGCAGCCAGCCGCGAATAAAAGGCGTCGATCTGCGCGGGTGTCATGCCACCTGCCTTGGCGTCGCAGCGGCTGGAAGTCCAGCGGCAGCACGCTAAGGTGGTATCGTGATTCTCGACCTCACCCTCACCCCGAACCGATCGTTCAGCCCGCAGCATACGCGGTGGCTGATCCTGGCCGTGAGCGGCATCTTCTTTCTGGGGTCCCTGCGCTTTCTGGTGCTCGGCGCGTGGCCGATCATCCCGTTCATGGTGGCCGATGTGGCGCTGCTGGCCTGGGCGTTTCGCGCCAACACCGCTTCGGCGCGCGGCCATGAACGGCTGACGCTGGCCGGCAACGCGCTCACCCTCGCCCGCGTCAATGCCCAGGGCGTGTCGCGGCACTATGGCTTCGAGCCTTATTGGACGCGCGTCGAAATCGAGGAGACACCCGCCGGCGATGCGCATCTGTGGTTGAAATCCGGAACCCAGCGCGTGCGCATCGGCAGCTTCCTGTCGGCACCCGAGCGCCGCCGCGTTGGCGCCGCCATCACGGCAGCGCTCAGCGCCTATCGTAGCGGCAGCCCCAGCACATCGTCCATCTGATAGCGGCCGGACGGCTTTCCGGCGAGCCACACCGCCGCACGCAG
>JAAFIT010000492.1 GCA_013298745.1 Sphingomonadales bacterium | reverse complement strand
CGCTCATGATGCGGCGAACTGCGCCAGCCGGCCGGTGATGATGGCATGGGCTTCGGCCATGATGCCGTCGATCAGGTCCTTGCAGGTCGGGATGTCGTGGATCAGGCCGACGACCATGCCGCACGACCAGGCGCCGGCTTCCATCGTGCCTTCGGTCATGATCTTGGGGTAGACGCCCGCCACTTCCTCGATGATGTCCTCGAACTTGATGTTGGCGCCAAGCGCCTTTTCCTTGGCGAGCAGGCGCTCGACGGCGGCGTTGTTGAGCACCCGCTCGGTGTTGCGCAGCGGCCGCATGACGAGGCGGGTATCGAGTTCGGTGGCGTTAAGGATCGCCTGCTTCACATTTTCGTGCACCGGCGCTTCCTTCGTTGCGATGAAGCGCGTCCCCATGTTGACGCCGTCCGCACCCATGGCGAGCGCCGCGACAAGCTGCTTGCCGTTGGCGACACCACCCGAGGCGACGAACGGGATTTTCAGTTCCTCGGCCGCGCGCGGCAACAGGATGAAGTTCGGCACATCATCCTCACCCGGGTGGCCGCCGCATTCGAAGCCATCGACCGAGACGGCATCGCAACCGATCGATTCGGCCTTCAGCGAGTGGCGCACGCTGGTGCATTTGTGGATGACCTTGATGCCGTGCTCCTTGAGCACCGGCAGCCACTTCGCCGGATTGTTGCCGGCGGTTTCAACGGCCTTCACGCCGCCTTCGATGATCGCCTTGATATAGCCCGGATAATCGGGCGTGTTGACCATCGGCAGGAAGGTGAGGTTCACGCCGAACGGCTTGTCGGTCATGTCGCGGCAGCGCGCGATTTCCTTGGCCAAATCTTCGGGCGTCCGCTGCGTCAGGCCGGTGATGATGCCGAGCCCGCCGGCGTTGGAGACGGCAGCCGCCATTTCGGCAAAGCCGACATAGTGCATGCCGCCCTGGATGATCGGATGCTCGATGCCGAACAGTTCGGTGATCTTTGTCTTCACGTGGATGTCCCCAAGGCCGGTTGCTTTGCAGCCTTGGTAAACGCAGTTGACGTTTGCGGCAACCGAACGAAATGCGGGGGGCGGGCTGCGGCTGCGCCCGCGCTATCAGCCGGTCAACGGAGCAGGTGGATCATGCAACAGGTCATCGCACACAAGATCGATAGTATTGCCGATTACGCAATCGCCGAGACCGCAGTGCCGGTCCCGGCGGCAGGCCAGGTGCTGATCAAGGTGGCGGCCTGCGGCATGGGCTATGTCGATGCGCTGGTCGCCGTCGGCGGCTATCAGGTCAAGCCGCCGGTGCCGTTCACACCGGGCCAGGAAGTTGCCGGCACGGTCGCCGCCGTCGGTGCCGGTGTCGATGGTTTTCGGGAAGGCGACCGCGTCATGGCGAGCGCGTTCGGTGGCGGGCTGGCCGAGTATCTGGCGGTGCCGGCAGCGACGGTGTCGCTGTTGCCGGAACGGATGCGCTTTGCCCAGGCTGCCGGCTTCGGGATCAATTATCTGACAGCGCTCAACGGCCTGAGAGACCGGGCCAACCTGCAGCCGGGCGAGCGGCTGCTGGTGATGGGCGCGGCCGGCGGCGTCGGCTCGGCGGCGGTGCAGCTGGGCAAGTTATTGGGAGCCGAAGTGATTGCGGCCGCGTCGACTCCGGAAAAGCGCGCCTTCGCGCTGGCGGAGGGCGCCGATGCCGCGATCGATACCGATCCCGAAGGCTGGCGCGATCGCCTGAAGACGGCGTGTGGCGGCAAGGGACCCGATGTGATCTTCGATCCCGTCTGCGGGCCGTTGTTCGAGCCGGCGTTTCGATCGCTGGGCTGGCGCGGCCGGCATCTGGTTGTCGGCTTCGTCGGTGGGCCGATCCCCAAGCTGCCGATCAACCTCAGCCTGATGAAAGGCGGCTCCCTCGTTGGCGTCGATGTGCGGCAATTCCAGATTTTCGAGCCGGCGCTGGCCAAAGCCCATATGGTCGAACTGCTCGGTTGGGTCGCCGAAGGACGGCTCAATCCACCAACGGGGCGGGTGTTCGCGTTTGCGGATTTTGCGGCGGCGATGACCTTCGCCATGTCCGGCACCGGGACCGGCAAAACCATCATCGCGGTCACGCCGGACGAGTGACGCTGGAGCGGGTGAAGGGAATCGAACCCTCGTATTCAGCTTGGGAAGCTGCTGCTCTACCATTGAGCTACACCCGCGATTCAGCGCCTTAGCGTTGTCGCCGCGCGTTGGCTTGAAGCGCGTCACGTCCAAGAACATGCCAGAGTGAGCACACTCTCGTTGATGCGGCAGGCTGCCCACCACCACCGTCCGGTACGCCACATGCCGCTCGCTCCGCAATCAAAATTTGTTGAAGTCACAATTCCGCTTCATCTGAACAAATGCCTACCCGAGGCCCATCGTGCTCATGCTTCGCGGCTCGCAAATCAACAACGGATTGCGCCTGCACGACCTTCGAAATTCAGCAATTTCATCGCAGGGACATTCCAACCGGCAGGATGGTCAGGCATAATGGCGTTTCAGGAGCAGTAGATGACGACCACCATTGCCGGCCCGAGCGATACCGCCGCTGCTGGAGACCGCCAGGACAGGGTTGCTGCACTCGATCAGCTCGATACGCGACTGCGCTGGCTGTCGTCATGGATGATCCACAATGCCAACCACCTTCGCCCCAAGCGCGACGGCCAGATCGGAAGAGC
>JAAFIT010000491.1 GCA_013298745.1 Sphingomonadales bacterium | reverse complement strand
TCGCCGTGGCGCTTTGGGCGGCGGCTGTCTGGCAAGTGGCGGGCGATCCGCTGGCCGTGGCCGCGCTGTTGCCGGCCGCGCTGCATCTGGCGTGGCAGGTGATCCAACTGCGCGATGTGTCCCCTGACAATGCGTTGGCGCTGTTCCGGTCGAATCGCACCACGGGCGCACTGGTCTTTGCGGCGATGGCCGTGGTCGGGTTGGCGACACTACGACAGGGATGACAGCCGGGCCGCGAGCCCCTAAGTCAGGGGCATGCTCACAGTAACCGATGCTCTTGATCGTCTCGATGTGGCGCTTGCCGCCGCCCGTTCCGCCGGCGCCGATGCGGCGGACGCGCTGTATGTCGGCGATGGTTCGACCTCGATCAGCGTCCGGCTCGGCAAGCTCGAGGACATCGGCCGCAGCGAGGGCGAGGAAGTCGGCATCCGCGTCTTCATCGGCCAGAAATCGGCAAGCGTGTCGTCATCCGATCTGTCACCGGCAGCGCTTGCCATCGCTGCCGAGCGCGCGGTCGCAATGGCGCGACTGGCACCGGACGATCCCTGGGCGGGCCTCGCTCCGGCCGATCGCCTGTTGACGGGTGCCGTTCCCGATCTCGACGTTGATGATGGCCTTGATCCTGCCGCTGAAACGCTGCGCGAACTCGCCATGGCGGCGGAAGACGCGGCGCGCGCCGTGCCGGGCGTCACCAATTCGGAAGGTGGCGGCGCCTCGGCCAGCCGCGCGGTCACGGCGCTGGCGACATCGGGCGGCTTTCGCGGCGGGCGCAAATCAACGAGCTATGGCAGTTCGGCGAGTGTCCTTGCCGGCGAGGGCGCCGACATGCAGCGCGACTATGCTTGGCATTCGGCGCGGCATTTTGCCGATCTGGAAGCCCCCGAGATCATCGGCCGGCGCGCCGGTGAGCGGGCGGTACGCCGTTTGAAACCCATCAAGCTCGATACCGCCAGCCTGCCGATCGTGTTTGATCCGCGCGTCGGTGCCACGCTGATCGGCCATCTGATCGGCGCGATCTCGGGAAGTTCGATCACCCGCGGCACGTCGTTCCTGAAAGATGCGCTCGGCACCCAGGTGTTCGACAGTTCGATCTCCATCATCGATGATCCGCTGCGCCACCGCGGGCTGCGGTCGCGCGGCTTCGATGGCGAAGGTCTGCCGGTCGCAATAACACGGATCATCGACAAGGGTGTCCTGACCGGCTGGATGCTCGACGCGGCCAGTGCCCGGCAATTGGGGTTGCAACCCACCGGCCATGCGGCGCGCGGCACCTCGGGCCCGCCGGGCGTCGGGCCGACCAACCTGCATCTCGCTGCGGGCAGCGTTTCGCCCACCGCGCTGATGGCCGATATCAAGCGCGGTTTCTATGTCACCGAATTGATCGGCATGGGTGTCAACGGCCTGACCGGCGATTACAGCCGCGGCGCGTCGGGTTTCCTCATCGAAAATGGCGAAATCACCGTGCCGGTGGCCGAAGTCACGATTGCCGGCAATCTCGTCGACATGTTCAAGGCGCTGGTCGCCGCCGATGACCTGCAATTCCGTCACGCCAGCAATGTGCCGACCCTGCGCATCGATGGCATGACCATCGCCGGCGCCTGACGCCAGGGTGGCTGCGGCGGACGATCTCGCCCTTGCCGTCGCGGTCACGCAGGTGGCGGCGGACATGGCGCTCGGCCACTTCAACGCGCGCTCGGAATGGTGGGAAAAATCGCCGGGGGACCCGGTCGGCGTCGCCGATCTCGAAGTCGATGCCTATCTAAAGGCGGCCTTGATCGGCGCTCGCCCCGATGACGGTTGGCTGTCGGAGGAAACCGCCGACACCGCCGAGCGATTGGGCAAACAACGCGTCTGGCTCGTCGATCCCATCGATGGCACGCGTGATTTCGTGCGCGGCCGCACCGGCTGGTCCGTTTCGGTGGCGCTGGTGGTCGATGGCATGGTCGAAGTGGCGGCGCTGGCGGCGCCGGCGCGCGGCCAGATGTTCGTCGCCGGCCGCGGCATGGGCGCCCGCTGCAATGGCACGCAGCTCAGCGTCACGGCGCTGCCCAGCCTGACCGGGGTGCGGTTGCCGATGGACGCCGCCAATCTGACCGCCTCCTATTGGCCTTCACCATGGCCGGGCGAGGTGGTGGAGCGCCCCAATTCGGTGGCGCTGCGGATGGCGAAGCTCGCCAGCGCCGAAGCCGATGCCTGGCTTGAAGGCCGCAGCATCTGGGAATGGGACGTGGCGGCGGCGTCGCTGATTCTGTCCGAAGCCGGCGGCATCGCGACGGACAGGCACGGCAGTCCGCTCACCTTCAACAAGCCGTCACCGGTTTTCAACGGTATCGCCGCCGCCAACCCGGTGCTGCACGGCGAGATTCTGGCAAGGCTAGACCATGCGCTCAAGGTGTTTGCGGCGCGACGAGCGAGCGAAAGTTAAGCCACGATTTTCGGCAGGTGGAGCCGCCGAATTTCAATCTTCGGGCAACGGTCCATCACCACCTGCAAGCCAGCTGCTTCCGCCGCCGCCGCCGCCGCGGCATTGATGACGCCCAATTGCATCCACACGGCCTTGGCGCCGACCTTGATCGCTTCGTCGACGACCGGCCCGACGGCGTCCGAACGGCGGAACAAATCGACGATATCGATCGGCACGCCGATCTGGCCGAGATTGTCCCAGACATATTCGCCGAGGATGT
>JAAFIT010000490.1 GCA_013298745.1 Sphingomonadales bacterium | reverse complement strand
GGGCAGGTTGAAGGTTCCCGGCGGTGCTGCTTTGGCATAAGGGGCGGCACCAAAGACGTCACGGCCGCGCGGCGTGTTCGGCCGGTTTTGCACGACATAGCGGCCGAGCGCCTGTGCCTTGGCCGGCGACCAGGATAGGCGCACCTGGCCTGACGGTTCGACGACGCCGAGGATCAGGCCATAGGCCGCAAGGCCGCGTTTATCGAGTTGGTGCGGCGGTCGAACCGCGGCAATGATCGGGGGTCCATCGCCGTCCATCCGCAAATTGAGACTATCCACCCATTGCCGGTCTGCCTCGGCGGCGGCGGCGGCGGCGGCGCGTCGCGTCTCATTGCCGGGCGGATAGGCATAGGAGCGCACGATGATGAAATTGCGATCGGCAACGGCGGGACGGATGGTTGTTGCCCGCCAGGTCAGCGCTCCGTCGCCCATTGGCAAGACTTCGGGAAGGGCGTCGCGCAGCAGCACATAGCGCAGGCGCGCCGTCCGCGGCGCGCCACGTTGTCCATCGACAAAAATGGGGCGAAGCGTCACGTCAACAAATTCGCAGCCCGAATGGGCACCACGAAAATTCAGCTGCTGCAGGGCAAAATCGTGTCGGAAATGCCCATCGCGCGCCAGCGGCATCGGCTGGTAGTTCGGCGCCAGGCCGTCTTCCCACACCGGGACGCCATTGACCGACAGCGCAAACTCCACGGCCTTGACGGCGTTTGCATCGAAGCCGGTGGAATCAATATTGAATAGCGTATAACCTCCGGCAACGGCTGATCCGCGTTCTGTCAGGGTGTCGATAGAAGGCACTTCCCAGTGACGGTCGCCAAGATCATCGCCGGCGGCTGCCAGGCGGAAGCCCGGCGTCGTTGCATCTGCGACCATTCGGCAGATGCGGGTGTTGCCGGCGGATTGCGGATGCGCTGTGCAACTGCCGCCTTCGTTGCAGATCAGCCGATCATAGGGTGGAACATTGCGCGGCGGCGGCATCGTCTTTTCGATGCAGAAGCGCGTCTGTAATGGCGGGCCGCCGCTGACGACCTGCGAATCGACAAGCCGAGGCACCAGTACGCCTTCGTTACGACTACCGGCGAACTCCTGTTCATAATAGCGGCCCTCGACCGGATCGTCGTTGATCGCAAGGTTCTTCTTGACGAGAGGCGCGCCCTTGAAGGTCGATATCAGCAGATTGTCGGTATAGCGCGATGCCGCACCCGCCCCAGGCTTGCGCGCAAAGTTGAACCGGACGCTGATCAATGCAACACTGTCGGCGCTAGCATAGGTAGCGAGTGCGCTATTGTAGATCGCCAGCGTCGGACTGATCTTGTCTTCCATGCATTTGCGGATGTCGACATTTTCGACGCGCTGCAGCGCCGCTGGCAAATCACGCGCTGCACCGAAATAGTCGGATTGATCGATGCGGATGTTGACTGTCGGCGCGTCTTGCCAAAAGGCGAGTTTCTCGAGCAGCGCAGATAGCGAAAACGAACCATTGCGCGAGGCCGAACCGACGCAGACGCGCTGTGCCTGGTCGATATTGGCGACAAGTGCCCGGTGCAACGTCGCCAGTCGCTGTTCGGCACTTGTCTGGCCCGCAGCAGGGGTCACCAACGTGCCGGCCAGCGCCACAGCGACGCCGGCGGTGAGGCTACTTCTTGAAATCACCGGCGAGCAAATTCGTCATGCATTCGCGAATTTTGGCGTTTTCCGCGACCTGGACATCTGCCGGCAGGTCCTTCGCCGCGCCGCGGCGGATCTCGCGCGCCGTGGAGACAGCGGCGTGCGCTGATACCTCTGTGGCGGCCGCGATCTTGGTGTCGACATCGGCGCTGCGCGTCACACCGGGGTTTGAAATGCAAATCGCTTCCGCCATTTCGGTGCGGGCGCTGGCGGGGGTTGGCTTCTTCAGCAAGTCGGGCAGGAAAAATACCGCAAGCGCAATGGCGAGGACGACCGCGCCGGCGATCAGTGCATTGCGCATTGGTGGCACCCCTGTCGCATGTCGACCATTATTGCTGGTCCGCACTCCTGCTGCTAGCCAGCAGCAGCAGCGCATCATAAGGCAAGACCAAGATTTCTTTCAACACATAACGTAACAATTTTGGCCAGCCCAGTGCGGCGCGATCACTCGGCATCGGCGGGCACAACACGCGATAGCCTGCAAGGCGAAACAGCAAAGCGCAGCGCGGCTGGTGATAGCGGCTGGTGCAGACAACCAGACGGGCGTCATCGCCCCGCGGCCGCAGCAATCTGTCGACGAGCCGCACCGAGGCAAGCGTGTCGTCGGCCAGCGGCTCAACAAGAATGTCGGCTTCGGCAACGCCGGCGGCGAGCAACAAGTCGCGCATCACTTCGGCTTCGGCCGGGCCGTAGCGACCGACGCCGCCGGTGGGGACAAAAACTGGATCGATCAGCCCAAGCGCCGGGTTGCGCGATGCGGATAGCGCGCCCGTCACCCGGCGTTCGAGGCTGCCGCTGGCGCTGCCATCAGGCCGGACGGCAGCGCCGAAGATGATCAGATAATCGCGCATGCCCGCAAAAAAGTGGCAGTGCGCCGCGTGCCTGTCAAATCCAGTCCCAGGCGCAGCCTCAACTCGTCACCACATCGACCGTCATGGTGCTCAACCGGTCATACAGCCGCGCCTGGCGTTTCAGCGGCCACCAGTCATAAAGAAAGATGTTGGTCGGGTGCCA
>JAAFIT010000049.1 GCA_013298745.1 Sphingomonadales bacterium | reverse complement strand
TGCCAATGCCGGGATCCCCGGCCAAATCGCGACGCCGGCCGGCACCATCTATCCGCGCACCCGGCCCTGCCCGGCGACCGGCGCCATTCCCGGCACCTGCAACCCGTTCCTGGGCCTGCAGCCGCTGCAGTTCCTGCCGCCGTTCCTGAACTTCCCGAACAGCGTCGAGGACGGCAAGACCCGCGACAACGACCTGTCGTACACGTTGCGTCTCGCCTACAAGTTTAGCGACAACCTCAGCGGCTATGTGACCTATGCCACAGGCTTCAAGGCATCGTCGTTCAACCTGTCGCGCGACAGCCGTCCGCTGCCGGCCGTGTTCACGCCCGGTTCGCCGGCACAGGTGCCGGCACCGGCAGCCTCGCCGATCCGTTCGGCCGGACTTGCGGTGAACAATCTGACCACCGGCACACGCTTTGCCGGGCCGGAAGATGCCGAACTGTTCGAACTCGGCCTGAAGGGCCAGTTCGATGGCTTCGGGTTCAACCTCGCGGTCTTCCAGCAGGCACTGAAGGGCTTCCAGGGCAACATCTTCACCGGCACCGGCTTTGTGCTCGGCAACGCCGAAAAGCAGTCGACCTTTGGCGTCGAGCTCGACACCTCGTTCAGTCCGATCAAGGCGTTGACCGTCACCGGGTCGTTCACCTACCTCAACCCCAAGTTCGACAGCTTTACCGGCGGTACTGCACTGACCCCGACCTTCTCGACCGTGCCGACCGATCTCAGCGGCCAGCGCCCGGCCGGCATTCCGGAGTTCGCGCTCTCGGTTGGTGCAAACTACACCGCCGATATCTCGGACGCGGCGAAGATGATCTTCCACGTCGATTTCCAGCACGAAAGCAACGTCGCGATCGCGCAGGGGTCGAGCATCAGCCGCGAAGTCGAATCGCTCAATGCCGCCATCACGCTGGCGCTGGGCAACGGCTTTGAAGTGACCGCCTGGGGCCGCAACCTGACCGATGCCGCCTATCTCACCACCATCTTCCCATCGGTGGCACAGGCTGGTAGCTTGTCCGGGTATCGCAATCAGCCGCGCACCTATGGTGGCAGCCTGCGCTACCGCTTCTAATGTGCTGCCCCGCCTCGGGTTCGCCCGAGGCGGGGCAAGCCGCTTTCGACAGGCCATGTGACCGCTCTTGAACTCATCGCCGCTGGTCTTGGCCTCATCAACCTCGTGCTCATCGCGCGACGGACGATCTGGAACTATCCGTTCGGGATCGCCATGGTATGCTTGTACTTCGTCGTGTTCTGGCAGGCGCGTCTGTATAGCGCTGCCGGTCTGCAAATCTTTTTTCTCGGGTCGCAGCTTTATGGCTGGTGGTATTGGCGAAAGGTCACCGATGGCAGCGCACCCGTGCCGGTGCGCCGGCTCGGTCGGCGCGGCCGCATCATCGCCGCAGCTGCAGGCACGATCATCACGCTCGGCCTCGGCCTGACCATGAGCCGCCTGACCGATGCCGCCGCACCCTGGTTCGATGCCGGCAATGCCGCGTGGAGCATGGTCGCGCAAATCCTCACCGATCGCCGCCATGTCGAAAGCTGGCCGCTTTGGATCGCCATCAACATCCTGTCGATCTGGCTTTATGCCTCGCAAGGGTTGCTGGCGACGGCGTGCCTCTATGCGGTGTTCCTGTGCATCGCCGCCTGGGGATGGGACAATTGGCGACGGGCCGCCGCATGACGAAACGTGTCTGCCTGACCGGCGTTGAAAGCACCGGCAAATCCTCGCTGGCACCCAAGCTCGCTGCGCGCTTCGGCGGGGTGGTGATGACCGAATATGGCCGCACCTGGGCCGAGACCTATGGTCTCGATTTCACGCCTGATGCACTCCGCGAGATTGCCGCCGGCCATATGGCGGCGCGTGCCGCGATCGAAGCCACTCGGCCAAGCCTGATCATCGAAGACACCGACATCGTCATGACCAGCGCCTGGGCACGGATGCTGCACGGCGCGCGCGATCCCGTGCTGACGGCAATCCCCGCCAGCGCCGATCTCTATCTGCTGTTCGCCCGCGATACGCCGTGGATCGACGATGGCACGCGACAGTTCGGTGGCCGCGAGCGCGTGCGTTTCGACGCCATCATCCGCGATGAACTGGCGGCGCGCGGCATCCTACCGGTGATGGTTGGCGGCGATTGGGCGGCGCGGCAGGCGACGGCGGAGGCTGCGATCGTCCGATTGCTGGCCGACTGACGCCGCAGGCTTGCCTCAGAACTTCAGGGTCGCAAACAATAGCAGGTTATCATTCCGCCAATCGACGCTGCCGGTAAAGCTCGGCTTTGTGATATCGACATCGGCGCTGGTGTGCATGAAGGCGAGGCCGGCACCAAGGTTACGAGTGAACATATATTCGGCCGATGCCGTTGCGACAAAAACACTGCCGTTGACGTCACCGATCTTGGCCTTCAACCCCGAAAGGCTGGCGCCAAGGGTGACGCGCGGCGACACAAACCAATCAACCGAACCGCCAATCAGTGGCATCGGCACGGTCACCGAGGGGGTGTAGGTGACGGACTTATTGACAGTCGTCTGGCCGTTACTGTTTTGAACCGTCGCGGTGCCGGTCAAATCAGCGCTGAACCTGTTGACATAGGCGCCGAGCAGGCCTGAGAGCTCGACATCCTTGTTCTTTACAAAACTATACTCATAGGTCGCGAAGATGAAGCGATTGCGCGACGTCGAAGCCAGCGTCGTCGGCGGTACCAGCGTTTCGTCGCCGATCGTCACCGATTGATTGAACGACAATTGCCGGTCTTTGCTCGTGGTGAAGTAAATGGCACCGACACGGTGGCGCGAAGCAATTCTCCACTCGGCACCAAGGACGAAATTATTGGCCCTCTTGCTGCCGTTCGGGCTGTCGAGATCGATCACCGTGCCATTGCTGGTCGATCCATCGACACCGATCCCGGAGTTGATCCAGGCGAGAATGCCGCCGGCCGTGATCTTGAACTGCTCTTCACCGCCGGGGATCAGGTCTTCGGCCCGGAGCGGAGCCGATGCCACGGTCGCCAACAGCAGCGTAGCAAACGCCAAAGAGACTCGAGTCTTCATGTCACACCCCATCCACAACTGATGGACTCTACTCCAGCTTCGCCGACGAGAAATCAGGAAGTTCGATCGCTTCCATTTCACACGGCGAACTGTTGCTTCCAAGCAACAGACACGCCAAAGACGGGCCATGGCCAATATCCTCCTCACCGGTGCGTCGCGCGGCATCGGCGCAGCCGCTCGGATCGCGCTCACTGCTGCCGGGCACCATGTCATCGGGCAATCGACCGCCGGCGGCGACGGGTTGCTGGCGGCTGATTTCGCGCTCACCGGAAGCGGTGACGCGCTGTGGCAACACGCCATCGCACAGGCGCCCGGCGGTCGCATCGACGTGCTCGTCAACAATGCCGGCGTATTCGAAGGCGTCGACATCGCCGATGCCGACGGCTTTGCCGCCACCTGGGCGCGCAGCCATGCGATCAATCTGCAATCGGCGGCGGACCTGTGCCGCTGCGCCGTGCTCCATTTCCAGCGGTTTGGCGGAGGCCGCATCATCAACGTCGCCAGCCGCGCCGGCCACCGTGGCGACAGCCCGGCACACTGGCATTACGCTGCGGCCAAGGGCGGCATGATCGCCATGACCAAGAGCATCGCGCGTGGCTATGCCCGCGACAACATCCTCGCCTTCGCCATCGCGCCGGGGTTCACCATGACCGGCATGGCCGAAGAGTATCTGGCGTCGCGCGGCGGCGACAAATTGCTCGCTGATATCCCGCTCGGCCGCGTCGCCGGCACCGAGGAGGTCGCTGAATCGATCCGCTGGCTGGCAAGCGAAGCGCCACCATCGCTGACCGGCAGCACCCTTGATATCAATGGGGCGAGCTATGTCCGCTGATTGTTGGACCCTCACCCTCGCCTGTAACCGCGCCGATGCCGAGGCAATGCCCGAGATAGGCGATGTGTTTCCCGATTTGGCTGATCCGCCGTCATTGAATGTCGAGGAGCCCGACCCCGATCAGCCCGACGCCTGGGTGATGACCGCCTATTTCAACGAAAAGCCCGATGCCGGGATGGTGGCGCGGATCACCGCGCTGTTCCCGTCCGCCCATCACGTCGTGCTGGCGCCGCTCGCCGATGCCGATTGGACGACGATGTCGCAGCGCAACCTGGAGCCGGTGCGCGCCGGGCGCTTCCTCGTCCACACGGCCGCCCATGCCAGGGCGCGGCGGCCGGGCGATATTGCCCTCGCCATCGAGGCGGGGCTGGCGTTCGGTACCGGCCAGCACGCGACGACGCTCGGCTGCCTCTCGGCGCTCGATCGGCTCGCCAAGATGCGGCGCTTCACCCACATCGCCGATCTCGGCACCGGCACCGGTGTGCTGGCGCTGGCGGCGGCGCGGCGCTGGAAAGAGGCACGAGTCATCGCCAGCGACATCGATCCGGTGTCGATTGCGGTGACACGCGCGAATTTGCGCGACAACAAGGTCGCGGCGGGCCGTGCGGCAGGGCAGATCGAACTGGTCGTCGCCGCCGGGATGGAGCATCGCCGGCTGAGCCAGTGTGCGCCTTATGATCTGATTGTCGCCAACATTCTGGCACCGCCGCTGGTGGCGATCAGCCGGCCGGTGAGCGCAGCGCTGGCACCCGGCGGCGTACTGGTGCTCGCCGGACTGCTGCGGTCACAGGCGACGCGTGTGCGCGCCGCCTATCGCAAGCACGGCCTGGTGCCGCTCGAGCCGCAGCGCGGCAAGGGCGAGTGGCCGTGTGTGGTACTGGTACGAAAATAGATGCCAAACCGACGCACGCGGCGCGTCGGCCTGCGCGTTTGGCGCGTTCATCAATGAAATGATGCCAAACCGACGCGCGCTGCGCGTCGGTTTGCCTCAAAGCGCGTGGAAGAGCCGGTAATCGGCAACCACGGGATTGAGGCGCAGGCGGGGTTTGCGGACCGAAACCGGCGCCGGCATTGCCTTGGTGGCAACGCGGGTCTGCGGTTCGAAGTCCTGAAGGATGACCTTCATCGCTTTTCTCCTCATCTGGCGACGGGCTAATTCCCATCGACAAAGTGGGATATAACGGCTGTGACAGATTTGTTGCAGTGCACAAGATTGCAAACGAGCCATGCGTTACGTGCATGGCGGCTTGATTTCAGCTGTTTGCGGCCGCCACCAGCCCCTGCCATTCGGCTTCGTCGATAACGCGGACCCCAAGTGCTTCGGCCTTGGTGCGTTTGGAACCGGCATCGGCGCCGGCGACAACAAGATTTGTCCGCGCCGAAACCGATCCCGCGACCTTGGCGCCAAGCCCTTCGGCCTGCGCGCGCGCTTCGTCGCGGGTCAAGGCCGTCAGGCTGCCGGTGAACACCACCGTCTGACCGGTCAGCGCTGTTACCTTGGCTGCAGCGAGCGGCGCCGGTGTCACCTGCGCCAGCAGATCGGCGACGCTCGCCTGGTTGTGCGGCTCGGCAAAGAAATCGATCAGCGCCTGGGTCACCACCGGGCCGATGCCGCCGATATCGGTGAGGCGGCCGCGGGCTTCCGGGTCCTCCGCTGCCGCCAGCGCCGCTGCCTGTACGGCTTCGGCACTGCCGAAGGCGCGCGCCAGATCGCGCGCTGTCACTTCGCCGACATGGCGGATGCCGAGCGCGTAGAGAAAGCGATCGAGACCGACCGTTCGCCGCGCCGCGATTGCCGCGACGAGATTATCGGCCGATTTGTCCTTGAACCCCGGCTGCGCCAACAGCGTCTCGCGGGTCAGCCGGAAAACATCGCCCGGCGTCGCCACCAATCCGGCGGCAGCGAATTGTTCGATGCGCTCGCTGCCGAGACCTTCGATATCAAAGGCCAGGCGCGACACGAAGTGCCGCAGCCGCTCGCTGCGCTGCGCCGGGCAAGTCAGCCCGCCGGTACAGCGCGTCACCACCTCCTCGGCCTCGCGTACCGCGTGCGAGCCGCAGACCGGGCAAAGTGCCGGAAACACGAACGGTTCGGCGCGTTCGCCGGTGCCCGGCACGACGCCAAGGATCTGCGGGATGACATCACCCGCGCGCTGCACCCGCACCCGATCGCCGACCCGCGCATCGAGCCGGGCGATCTCGTCGGCATTGTGCAGCGTCGCATTGGTGACGACGACACCACCGACATTGACCGGCGCCAGCCGCGCCACCGGCGTCAGGGCACCGGTCCGCCCGACCTGGATATCGATGGCGAGCAGTGTCGTTTCAGCCTGTTCGGCGGCGAACTTGTGCGCCGTCGCCCAGCGCGGAGAGCGGGCCACCTGCCCCAGCCGCGCCTGCCAATCGAGGCGCTCAACCTTGTAGACGACACCATCAATATCGAAGGGCAGGTCGGCGCGCTTTGCCTCGACATCGGCGGTAAAGGCCAGCGCGTCGTCGATATCGGCGCATGACCGGCGCAAATCGCCGATATCGAAACCCCATTGGTTGATCATCGCCATCATCGCGCTCTGGGTTTCGGGCATCGCACCGCTCACGTCCCCCCAGCCATGCGCCAGAAAACCCAATGGCCGTTGCGCGGTGATGCTCGCATCGAGTTGCCGAAGCGATCCGGCGGCGGCGTTGCGCGGATTGGCGAACAGCTTGCCGCCGCTCGCCGCCTGGCGTTCGTTGAGCGCGAGAAACTCGGTCTTCAGCATATAGACCTCGCCGCGCACCTCGACGACATCGGGCGCCCACGATGGCAATATCTGCGGCAGGCCGATGACATGGCGGACATTGGCCGTAACATCTTCGCCCACCGCACCATCGCCGCGCGTCGCGCCGGTGACGAGGCGACGGTTCTCATAGCGCAGGCTGGCCGAGAGCCCGTCGATCTTGGCCTCCGCCAGCAACGCCACCGGCACATCTTCTGCCAACCCCAGAAAGCGTCGCACCCGGCCTACGAAATCACGCGCTTCCCCGCCCGAAAACACATTGTCGAGGCTGAGCATCGGCTTCGAATGCGTCACCTTGGCAAACCCCGATGATGGCGCGCTGCCAACGGCCAGGCTGGGGCTGTCGGCACGCACCAGCTGCGGGAACGCCGCTTCAAGCGCCGCATTGCGGCGCACCAGCGCATCATAATCGGCATCCGAAATCAGCGGTGCATCCTCGCCATGATAGGCCGCGGAATGACGGGCGATTTCGGCGGCAAGACGCGCCAGTTCGGCGACGGCTTCAGTTTCGGTCAGGGTCGCGATGTCCATGGCGAACCGATAGCATCGTGACAGCGGCGATGGGAGTGCCGCTTGACAGCGCGGGCCGGCAATGGCCCCTGTTTTCCCATGAACCCGCTTTATGCCGACATGCCGACAACGATTTTCGAAGCCATGTCGGCGCGCGCCCGTGCGACCGGCGCCATCAACCTCGGGCAAGGCTTTCCCGATTCGGGCTGGCCGCAGGATGTGGTCGATGCCGCAGCGAGCGCGCTGACCCACGGCAACAACCAGTATCCGCCGATGCCGGGAATCCCCGAGCTGCGCCGCGCGATTGCCGACCATTACCGCGCCCACCAGGGCGTCGATCTCGATTGGCAAAGCGAGGTGACGGTGACGTCGGGCGCCACCGAGGCACTGGCGGCGGCGCTGTTGGCGCTGATCTCGCCCGGCGATGAAGTGATCCTGTTTCAGCCGCTTTACGACGCCTATCTGCCGCTGGTGCGCCGCGCCGGCGGCGTACCGGTGCTGGTGCCGCTGGCGCCGCCGCTCTGGCAATTTGATGCGGCGATGCTCGACGCGGCATTCAGCCCACGGACCCGCGTTGTCCTGATCAACAACCCGCTCAACCCGAGCGCCTCGACATTTGATCGAGCAGCGCTCGAACTGCTCGCCGGCCATGTCGCGCGCCGCGATGCCATCGTCATCGCCGACGAGGTGTGGGAGCATGTCGTCTTCGATGGCGCCGCCCATACCAGCGTGCTGGCGGTGCCCGAATTGCGCCATCGCAGCGTCAAGCTCGGTTCGGCCGGCAAGATCTTCGCGCTAACCGGCTGGAAGGTCGGCTGGATGTGCGCGGCGCCCGCGCTGACCCGCGCGCTGGCCAAGTCGCACCAGTTCCTCACTTTCACGACGCCGCCCAATTTGCAGGCCGGGGTGGCGCATGGGCTCGGCAAGGATGCGGGCTGGTTCACTGAAATGCGCGCCGGGTTTCAGCGGTCACGCGACCATCTTGTCGCCGGCTTAACGGCGGCGGGCTATGCCACGCTGCCCAGTGCCGGCACCTGGTTCGTTTCAATCGATCTAGCCGCATCGGGGATAGCGCTCGATGATGTCACGGTCGCCGACCGACTGATCGACGCCGGAGTCGCCAGCATTCCGGTCTCGGCCTTTTATGCGCAGGATGCGGTCACAACGACGCTACGGCTGTGCTTCGCCAAAAATGATGCGACGCTCGATGGCGCCATCGCACGGCTGGCGGCGGCGCGCGGCACGCTCACCGCACGATAATCAGGCAGGCGCCAGCGTTTGAGCAATTTCGGCGAGCAACGCCTGCCAGGCGGCGGCCATCTCGCTGTGCCATTCCGGGCCGATCACCTCGGCGACCGTCTCCGCCACCACCGTGAAGAAGCTGAGAAACACCGCCGGCGGGACATTATAGGCATCGTGGGAGATGCTGTGCGAGCGCATCAGATGGTCGGCATAGACGCGCGGTCCGATGAAATCGAAGATGGTATCGAACACCTGTGCGAGCATTTCGCCTTTGACCGAGTCGTTGACGTCCTTGCCGAATAGCGGCGCCACTTCGGGCTGGGCGGCAAACAGCCGGGCGTAGACATGCGGGGTCAGATCGCCACCCCGCTCGGCGGCGAGCGCCAGGCTGGCTTCGATAACCTCTGCCTGCGGAAAATGGCTCGCCATAAAAGATCCCCCACTGCACCAGACTGGTGCAGCAGGGGATGAAATGCAAATGGGGTCCTGGGCCAATGGCCCCGGCCGCCGGAGGCGCTTCTAAAAGCGAACGCCGGCCATGATGCTGAACGTCCGCGGGTCACCGAAATAGACCGTCTGGATGTTGCCGACCGAGCTGAACTCCTGCCCATCGGTGCGATAGAGCGAATTGGTCAAGTTCTTGACGCCGCCGCGCATGTACCAGCCGCCGCTGCCGGCATCATATTGCACAAAGGCGTTGGCGACGGCGTAGCCGGGTTCGGTGAGGCCGGGGCGATTGTCGACCGACAGGAAGTGCTTGTCGATGAAGCGCACATCACCGCCCAGCGTGATGCGGCCGGCGGTGCCGAGCGCGATGCCGTAATCGGTGCCGACCGTCAGTGTCAGCGGCGGTGCGAAGGCCGGCTGGCAGGTGATGGCGTTGCCGGTGGGGTTGCACGAGAAGGTTTGCGGCGGCACGCGGCGGCCATCGTTGAACTCGCGATATTCGGCGTTGAGATAGCCAAACGAAGTGCGGATGTTCCAGTTGGTCACCGGCTGCACCGAGGCTTCACCTTCAAAACCCCAGATGCGCAGCTTGCCGGCGTTGATCACCGGGAACACGCCTGTCGAGCCGACGGTGCCGCCGCCAACACGCGCCTGGAAATCATTGTAATCGCTCCAGAATCCGGTCAGCGACAGGCGAACACGGCCATCCATGAAGCTGCCCTTGGCGCCGCCTTCATAGGTCCAGACGGTTTCCGGCGCGAAGCGTGTCACCAGCGTCGGCACGCCGTTGACGACGAGCGTCAGGTCAGCGAGCGAGTTGGCGCGGCCGTTGAAGCCGCCCGATTTGAAGCCGCGGTTGGCGGAGGCGTAAAGCAGGGTATCGGGCGTCGGCTTGAAGCTGAGGGTTACCGACGGCGTCCAGGCATCGAAGCTTGCGACATTGTCGGTGTTGAGCGGCGGCGGCAGATTGTCGGGGAAACGGAAGCTGAGATTGTTCAGCCCGGCAAAGCTCGACTTGGTTATCGTGAAGCGATTGTAGGTGCGATCTTCCTTGGTGTAGCGCAGCCCCGCCGTCAGCGAGAGCTGATCGGTGAAATCATAGGTCGCCTGGCCGAAGGCGGCATAGGATTTGGTGTTCTGCTTGTCGTCGATGAAGCGGGTGAAGGTGACCGGGCCGCCGAGGAAGGTGAACAGATCATCGGCATAGGCTTCCTGATGCGACGAGACGGTTTCGTTGAGATAATAGACGCCGAAGACACCCTTGAACTTGCCGGCGTCCCATTTCAGCTGGAGTTCCTGGCTGAACTGCTTCTGATCGATGCCGACAAAGACATCGCCGAGTTCGGCCTGCGAGGCGTCGATATCAATGTAGAGATCGGGATCGAGCTTGCGATAGGCGGTGATCGACGACAGCGTGAAGACGTCCGACAGCTCGAAATTGACAGTCAGCGACGTTCCCCAATGGTCGAGGCGCTGGCCCTCATCGCCCTTAAAGCTGGTCGAAGCCTTGAAATCATAGGGGCCATAAGGATTGGCCGGCACCAGCACCTTGACGCCAG
>JAAFIT010000489.1 GCA_013298745.1 Sphingomonadales bacterium | reverse complement strand
GCAATGCCGTAGAGGCCGTGCCGCGCGCCCGCCGAGCCAGGTGACTTCGCCATGGCATAGACGTTGCCGGCCAGATCATCGGCAAATTCATTTTCGCCATCGGCGAGGTGGCTGTCGGGATCATAGGCGGGCATATCGGCCATGGTGCTTCTCGATTCTGTTCGGTGGAGGTGCCGACGTCAACGCGCCCGGGCCGCGCCTGTTCCACCGAAGTGTTTGCTCGATCCGGACTTGCCCGATAGATGGCCCCGTCGCCGTTTCAGCGCAATATTGATTGCACAGGCACGGCCGGGAAAATTACAGCGACTGCAACCGCATCGAAAGGCCAGATCATGACCGCCATCATCGACATCCACGCCCGCGAGATCCTCGATTCGCGCGGCAATCCGACCGTCGAAGTCGATGTGGTGCTCGAAGACGGCTCGCTCGGCCGCGCCGCCGTGCCGTCGGGTGCCTCCACCGGCGCGCATGAAGCCGTCGAACTGCGTGATGGCGACAAGGCGCGCTACCTCGGCAAGGGCGTCTTGAAGGCCGTCGCCGCCGTCAATAGCGAGATTTTCGACGCGCTGTCGGGCATGGAGGCCGAAGAACAGGGCGAAATCGACGCGACGATGATCGCGCTCGATGGCACTCACAACAAGGGTCGCCTCGGCGCCAACGCCATCCTCGGCGTCAGCCTCGCTGCCGCCAAGGCCGCCGCCGAATCGCGCGGGCTGCCACTGCACCGCTATGTCGGCGGCGTGTCGGCCAATCTGCTGCCGGTGCCGATGATGAACATCATCAACGGCGGCGCCCATGCCGACAACCCGATCGATTTCCAGGAATTCATGGTGATGCCGGTCGGCGCATCATCGTTGGCCGAAGCCGTGCGCTGGGGCGCCGAAATCTTTCACACGCTGAAATCCGAGCTGAAGGCCGGCAAGCACAACACCGCGGTCGGTGACGAAGGCGGCTTTGCGCCGAACCTCGGCGGCACCCGTGCCGCGCTCGATTTCGTCATGGCGGCGATCGCCAAGGCCGGCTTCAAGGCGGGTGAGGACGTGTTCGTCGCCCTCGATGCCGCCGCCACCGAATTCTACAAGAACGGCAAATACGAACTCGAAGGCGAAGGCCTGAGCCTGTCGGCCGAAGCCATGGCCGATTATTATGTCGCGCTCGCCAAGGACTATCCGATCCTCAGCATCGAGGACGGTATGGCCGAAGACGACATGGCCGGCTGGAAGCTGTTGACCAACAAGCTGGGGCACAAGTGCCAGCTCGTCGGCGACGATCTGTTCGTCACCAATCCGCTGCGGCTCGGCCAAGGCATCAAGGACGGTCTCGCCAATGCGCTGCTCGTCAAGGTCAACCAGATCGGCACGCTGACGGAAACCCTCGCCGCCGTCGATCTGGCGCACCGCTCGGGCTATCGCAGCGTCATGTCGCACCGTTCGGGCGAAACCGAGGATTCGACCATCGCCGATCTGGCGGTCGCCTGCGGTTGCGGCCAGATCAAGACTGGCTCGCTGGCGCGGTCGGACCGGCTTGCCAAGTACAACCAGTTGATCCGCATCGAGGAAGAGCTGGGTGCCCAAGCGCGCTACGCCGGGCGGGCAGTGCTGCGGGGGTAATTTTTGACTCTCGGCCGCTACCTTCTGTGCATATTTGGGCTAACCCTTGCCGGTGCCGGCGTTTTGATCGCAGCGTTGTGGGAGCCTGAACTTTGGGCGGCGGGATGGGAACTACGGATGCTGGTGGGCATTCCTTTTACGGCTGGCTACATCACATTCGTTCTTCGACGATTCGCTGTCCGAGTGCCAGAAAACGACCGGATAAGCTTTTGGTCTTACCGAACATCAAATTTTATGTTGGCAGGTCTCGGCACCATAATCCTAATTAGCTATCTTTTAGTTACGTTAGACGGGTGAGTCTCCTTACGATCTAATCGCGCAACTGTTGTCTTACACGCCAGCGCAGGCTGGCAAACATACGGGCGCTGGTTTCGGGAGCGCTGTGGCGGATGCCAGCCCGCGTTGGCATGACCGTCTGCCGACAGGTGCTTGCTCCGCGTGCTGCAGCGCACTATCGCAACAGGATGACACGCGAACTCATCACCTCTGGCGATCTCGCCGGCTGGACGCGCTGGCGGCGCGAGCCCGATGGCCGTTTTGCCTCACTGCTCGGTGATTTCTATTTCCGCGCCGGTGCCGATGGCGGCGTCGAATGCCGGATGGAGACCGATCGCAAGCATTCCAACGGCCTCGGCTATATCCATGGCGGCTTCATCATGTCGTTCATCGACATGGCGATGTTCGCCTTCATCTTCCGCCAGCTCGAAAGCAGCGCCGCCGTCACTTTGTCGTGCGCCACGGATTTCCTCTCCGCCGGCATCGTCGGCAAGCCGATCGAGGCATCGGGCGAGATCCTCAAGGAAACCGGCAAGATGCTGTTCGTGCGCGGGCTGGTTCGGCAAGACGGCGTCAACGTCGCCTCGTTCACCGGCACGATGCGCAAGATCCCGCGGCCACCCCGCCCTGAAGGCGATGGCGCCACCAGCCGCCCCGGCACCCAGGTCGATTGACGCGCATGGCCGGCGTGCGCGCCGCCTATGATGCGCTGGTTGCGGCGGGTGAATTGCGGCCCGATGCGGCGCAGGCGGCGGTAGCGGACCGGTTGCAGGCACTCGCTGTTGCCCTGGAAACGCCCGC
>JAAFIT010000487.1 GCA_013298745.1 Sphingomonadales bacterium | reverse complement strand
CGCTCGTCGAAATGAGCAATGGCTGCATCTGCTGCACGCTGCGTGACGACCTGCTGAAAGAGGTGCGCACGCTCGCGGAGGCGGGGCGGTTCGACTATCTGGTCATCGAAAGCACCGGCATTTCGGAACCCCTGCCCGTCGCCGCGACCTTTTCGTTCGAGGACGAGGCTGGCGACAGCCTGTCCGATGTGGCGCGCCTCGATACGATGGTCACCGTCGTTGATGCGATCAACCTGCTGAAGGATTATTCGAGCCAGGATTTCCTCGCTGATCGCGGTGAGACGGTGGGGGACGAAGATACGCGCAGCCTTGTCGGCCTGCTCGTCGAACAGATCGAGTTCGCCGATGTGGTGGTGATCAACAAGGCCAGCGACGTGACACCCGCACAGCTGGCGACGGTCAAGCAGCTCGTCGCCTCGCTCAATGCCGATGCCCGCATCATCACCGCCGACCAGTCGAAGGTCTCGCTCGATGCGATCCTCAACACGGGCCTGTTCGATGAGGCGCAGGCTGAAGAGCATCCACTCTGGGCCAAGGAGCTTTATGGTTTTGCCAGCCATCGCCCCGAAAGCGAGGAATACGGCATCGAAAGCTTTGTCTATCGCGCCCGGCAGCCCTTCGACCCGGCGAAGTTCCACGCCTTCACCCAGAGCGAATGGCCGGGCGTTGTTCGCGCCAAGGGTCATTTCTGGCTGGCATCGCGTCCCGATTGGGTGGGCGAACTGTCCCAGGCCGGCGCGCAGGTGAAGACCTCGCCGATGGGCAAATGGTGGGCCGTGGTGCCGAAGAACCGCTGGCCGGACAGCGACGAATTCGCGGCGCACATCAAGACATTGTGGGACGTCAGCTGGGGTGACCGTCGGCAAGAGCTGGTGTTCATCGGCATTGGCATGGACAAAGCCGAACTCATCCGCAGGCTCGATGCCTGTCTGGTGAAGCAAACCGGATTTACGCCCAAGCTCTGGGCGGGCCTCAAGGACCCCTTCCCGGCATGGACCCCGGCGGTTGCGGCGTGACAAGGGAGACGACCGACCCGGACTATTGGAACGATCTGGCGGCCCGTTACGAGGCGATGGCGGCGCCCTTTACCGGCCACTTCGCGCAGGCGGCGCTGGCAGGACTGGAAATCGGGTCCGGCACGCAACTTCTCGACGTGGCAACAGGCACCGGCGCGCTCGCGCTCGCTGCGGCGGAGCGGGGCGCAGTCGTGACGGCTATCGACTTTGCGCCAGCAATGGTGACGCGCGTCGCCGCGCACGGCCATCCGCACGTGATCGCGCTGCAAATGGATGGCCAGGCGCTCGACTTGCCCGATGATGCGTTCGATGTCGTCGCCTCGGTATTCGGCGTGATGCTTTTCCCTGACTGGCGGGCGGGCCTTGCCGAAATGGCGCGCGTCTGCCGGCCGGGAGGAAGCGCCGTCGTCGTGGTGTGGAGCGACCCCGAAGGCGCCGCGATCTTTCAATGGCTGGCGGATATCCGCCGCCAGTTGTTTCCGGCCGATCCTCGCCCCGAACCCGCTGTCGGTATGACGGTCATGGCAGAACCGGAGCGACTGGCAGAAGCGATCGTCTCCGCCGGCTTTGAAGCACCGATTGTTCGGGCCGAAGCCCATGAATTCCAGCTCGATCTGCAGCTCCTCGATGATCCGGAAACGGCCTTTTCGGGGATGCCGCTCTGGACCACGCTCACCACGGTGCAGAAGCGCGCAGTGCGTGCCGAGATGATGCGTCGTGTCGTAGCCGCCGGTGTAAAAAACGTCTTCCCGATCACCTCGACGGCATTGATCGCGACAGCGCGACTAGCCGGCTGAGGGCTTGACCGCGGCCGCCTCTACCGCCGTCATCAGCCGCAGCACATTGCCGCCCCAGATCTTTTTCAGGTCCGCTTCGGTATAGCCCGCCTTGAGCAACGCCGCGGTGATTTGCGGCAAGCCGGTCACATCCTGCATGCCGACAACGCCACCGCCACCGTCCCAATCGGCGCCGATGCCGACATGATCGGGGCCGACGAGTTTCAGCGCGTGGAGAAGATGCGCCAGAAACTGATCGAAGCTGCGCTCGGACCCCGGAAAACGATCGAGGATGGCGCGACGTTCCGTGACCAGCATTGCCACCTTGTCGGGCGGCAACAGGCTTGGGTTTCCGTACTTTTGGCCCAGCGCTTTCAGCGCTGCATCGCGTTCGGGGTTTGGCACTTCGGGCGCCAGATAGCCGCCATAGGCATTGATCTGGATGACACCACCCTTCGCCGCCAACGCCAGCAGCCGGGCGTCATCGACATTGCGCGGATGATCATAGATCGCCTTGCAGCCCGAATGTGACAGGATAATCGGCGCCTTCGACTGCGCCAGCACCTGATCGAGCACGGCATCCGACGAGTGGCTGGCATCAACGATGATACCAAGGCGGTTGGCTTCGCTGACCAGCGTCTTGCCCAGCGGGCTGAGGCCGTTCCATTCGGGGCCCTTGGGATCGGTCGATGAATCGCCGAAATCATTGTTGAGGAAATGCGCGATGCCGACCATGCGCAGGCCGAGCTTGTGAAAGCTTTGCAGCAGGCTGATGTCGGTGGTCAGCGGATAGGCATTTTCCATGCTCTGATAGACGATGGCGCGACCGGCGGCAGCGATGCGCGGCGCATCGGCAGCGGTGAAGGCGAGTTCGGCTCGGGCGGGATGGCGGGCAATGGTCTCGCG
>JAAFIT010000486.1 GCA_013298745.1 Sphingomonadales bacterium | reverse complement strand
TTCGGTAACGCTGCGCGTATTGCCGGCATCGACGGCGGCAGGACGCTGGTAGAGCTTGGTAAACTCGGTTCCGGCGGCAAGATCAGGAACAACCCAGGTCGTCGTCGTGCCTGCCGGCTGCCCGGCGTTGCCAAGATTGACCGTCTTCGACAGCGCCGGAGTGCCGGGGAAACCATAAACCGCCGTCGGACCGAAGGCCGAACTCGGCGAGCAGGTGAGGGTGCCCAGCACGCGGTCGACGCCGCCATTGCCGCACACTACCGTATCTCGCGTGAAGCCTTCGGTATCGAACTTGAAGCGGCGATAAACAGCGCCGGCCTTCAGGCTCAAGGTTTCGGTGATATCCCATTCGGTGCGCAATTGGGCGGTGCGGAAGGTGTTGGTGGTCGCCGACGGCCGGTCACGGATTTCCGAAAGCTGGAAATTGGCGGGGTTGGTGACATCGGTGCCGAAGGTCAGCCGCGGGCGCCGCATGTCGGTATAGTCATACTGATAGCCCTGAGCGTCGCGATCGTCGTAAACCAGTGTGGTTTCCACCGGGATGGTCGCATCGGACTTTGACGCGCCACCGATCACGGTGAAGCGGAACGTATCGGTGATATCCTGGTCCCAGCTGCCGCCGATTTGGAAGAACTCGGTTTGCGACTTGCGATAATAGTTTTCGGTGCGAACCGGCACGTCGTTGAAGGTGCCCGAAATCAGGTTGTTGTTGTTGTCGATGCTGAATTTGACGACGTCGACCGGACGCTCGAGGCTGCGAAACAAAACTTCCGCCCATTGTTCGCGGCGATCCTCGCGGAAGCGCGAATAAAGCGCGTCGATCGAGACCTTGGTCGCATCGGAAGGTGCCCATTGCACGCTGCCGGTCAGGCCGAGGCGTTCGCGATCATTTTCGATGATGCCATAGCGCGGGATGCGCGGGTGGAAGGCGAGGGCAACCGAATCGCAGGCTGCGCTGGGGCTGTAAATGCCGCCAGAATTGGGGCGCGGGGCGCCGGTCGCGGTGCCAGTCGAGGTGAAGCAGGGGGTAGCGTTGACCGAATCGAAGCGTGCCTGCGACCAGCGCACGGTGTTATTGCCGAGTTGGTCGATCTCGGTCTTCGAATAGGCGGCCGAAATCGAGGCGCCGAAGGTGCCATCCTCATTGCGATAGGCCAGCAAACCGGCAAGCCTTGGCCCAAGATACTTCGACAGATCATTATACGACGCAACGGCGCTAGCGACGCCGGTGATGCCGGCTTTCCCGGCCAGCGGATTGCCGGTGTTGAGATCGACAACGGCACCAAGCGAGCCTTCATCGAGTGAGGCGGACGCCGTCTTGTGGACGACGATCGAGGTGAAGAGTTCCGATGCAAAGACGTTGAAATCAAAAGCACGATCGCGATTGGCCGAGGCGCCATCGGTCGAGGTCGCGACGGTTTCAAGGCCGTTGAGACGGACGCGGGTGAATTGTGAGCCAAGACCGCGAACCGTGATGGCACGGCCTTCGCCGGCGTCACGCTGGATGGTGATACCGGGGATACGCTGCAATGATTCTGCCAGGTTCTGATCGGGGAATTTGGCGATGTCTTCAGCGACGATGACATCAACGGAGCCCACGGCGTTGCGCTTGACGTTGAGCGCTGCGGCCAACGAGTTGCGGAAGCTGGTGACGACGATTTCCTCGTCGGTGCTGGCGTTGGCGGCCTGGACTGCGGCATCAACGGTCGCCTGCTTCGGCGTCGTCTGCGCCATTGCAGCGCTGGCAGCGATGACCGAAACCGAAGCGCAGCCGAGCAACTGGATCGCAATGCGGGCTCCGCGGGTATTGATAGCCATTCGACATTCCCCTCATTATCGCTGCAAGACGATGACACCGGTTACCATAAGAGGCGAACCAATGATCGACCGCAAACTTCGGTGCATGGCATTATGCTTTGGAATTGGGCTCCCGCAGTGCGGTTGCGCCTTTCCTCCCCAAAACGCCACATTTGCTGTGGTCTGCACCGGTTTTCCTGCTAAGTAACCGGTGTCATAAACACCAATGTCGGCATCTATCGGGCTTGTCAAGCTGGGGCGGGGAGAGCGAAATGGCGACATATCAGGCGAAACGGCTGCGGGTTTCAGCGCTTGTTGTGGCCGTCGTGGGGCTGTCGGGCAGCTTTGCAGCCATCGCGCTGGCGGCCCCACCGTCGGCTGAACCAACCCCTGTTGCCGGCGGCACCAACACCATTGGCGGACGCGGCGGGCGCATCATCACGGTGAGCAATCTCAATGCCGAAGGTCCGGGATCCTTGCGCGCTGCGATCGAGGCCAAGGGACCACGGATCGTGGTTTTTGAAGTCGGCGGCACCATCGATCTCGGTCGCTCGACGCTGTCCATTACCGAGCCCAACCTCACCATCGCCGGGCAGACAGCGCCATCGCCAGGCATCACCATCATTCGCGGCGGCATCGATTTGAAGGCGCATGATGTCATTATGCAACACATTCGCGTCCGCACCGGCCGCGACGGCCAGTCAGCGCTGTCAGGCTGGGAGGCGGATTCGCTGTCCACCGTCGCAGCCCATGATGTCATCATCGATCACTGCACCTTCACCTGGGGCATCGACGAGAACATGTCCGCCTCCGGCCCGCGCTTTGCCGGCGGTAATACGGTGGCCGATTGGCGCCGCAACACCAGCCACAACATCCAGTTTTCCTATAATCTTGCCGCCGA
>JAAFIT010000485.1 GCA_013298745.1 Sphingomonadales bacterium | reverse complement strand
ATCGTGCCGACAAAATCCCGCTTGGTCACATCGACATTGGCGTCGGTGTGCATGAAGGCAAGCCCGGCGCCGAAGTTGCGGGTGAACATATACTCTGCCGATACCGTGGCGACATAGACGCTGCCATCGACATCGCCGATCTTCGCCTTCATCCCCGACAGGCTGCCCCCCAGGGTGACGCGCGGGCTGGCGAACCAATCGATCGAGGCGCCGATCAGCGGCAGCGGCACGGTGACCGAAGGCCGGTAGGCCAGTGACTTGTTGATCGTGGTCTGGCCGTTGCTATTGACCACGGTTGCCGTGCCGGTCAGATCGGCGCTGAACTTGTTGACATAGGCGCCGAGCAGACCGGACAGCTCGATGTCCTTGTTCTTGACGAAGCTGTATTCATAGGTCGCAAAAATGAAGCGGTTGCGCGACTTCGACGCCAAAGTGGCGGGCGGCACCAGCGTTTCATCACCAATCGTCACGGATTGGTTGAACGACAGGCTCCGGTCCTTGCTGGTCGTGAAATAAATGCCGCCGATGCGGTGGCGGGAGCCAACACGCCATTCGGCACCCAACACAAAGTTATTGGCATTCTTATTGCCGTTCGGGCTGTCGAGATCGATGATCGTACCCGTGGTGGTCGTTCCATTGAGGCCAATGCCGGAGTTCATCCAGGCGATGATGCCGCCTGCCGTAATCTTGAACTGCTCCTCACCGCCGGGAATAAGATCCTCGGCTCGGACCGGGGCCGATGCCACGGTTGCCAGCAGCAGAGTTGCGAACGCCAAAGAGACTCGAGCTTGCATGTCAATTCCCATCCACGATTGACTAAGCCTACCCCAGCCTCGCTGTCGAGAAATGAGGAAGTTCACATAGCCTCCATTTCATGCCGCCCACTGTTGCCTCTGCGCAACAGACACGTCAAAGACAGGCCATGGTCAACATCCTCCTTACCGGTGCGTCACGCGGCATCGGTGCCGCCACCCGGATTGCGCTCACTGCCGCGGGGCATCATGTCATCGGGCAATCGACTGCCGGCGGTGACGGGTTGCTGGCGGCGGATTTTGCGTTGCCCGGCGCCGGTGATGCGTTGTGGCAGGCGGCGCTGGCGCAAGCGCCCGGCGGCCGCATCGATGTGCTCGTCAACAATGCCGGGGTGTTCGAAAGCGTCGATATCGCCGATGCCGATGCGTTTGCCGACACCTGGGCGCGCAGCCACGCCATCAACCTGCAATCGGCGGCGGACCTGTGCCGTTGCGCCGTGCTGCACTTTCAAGGCACAGAAGGCGGCCGTATCATCAACGTCGCCAGCCGCGCCGGCCACCGCGGCGATAGCCCTGCGCACTGGCATTATGCCGCGGCCAAGGGCGGCATGATCGCGATGACCAAGAGCATCGCCCGCGGTTACGCCCGCGACGGCATTCTGGCGTTTGCGATCGCGCCGGGGTTTACCATGACCGGCATGGCCGAAGAGTATCTGGCGTCGCGCGGCGGCGACAAATTGCTCGCCGACATCCCGCTCGGGCGCGTCGCCGGCACCGACGAAGTCGCCGAAGCCATCCGCTGGCTGGCGAGCGAAGCGCCGCCGTCACTGACCGGCAGCACGCTCGATATCAACGGGGCGAGCTATGTCCGCTGATTGTTGGACGCTGACGCTGGCCTGCAACCGCGTCGATGCCGAGGCGATGCCGGAGATCGGCGATGTCTTCCCGGATTTGCTCGATCCACCGTCCTTGAATGTCGAGGAACCCGACCCGGACCAGCCCGACGCCTGGGTGATGACCGCCTATTTCAACGAAAAGCCCGATGCCGGGATGGTGGCGCGGATCACGGCGCTGTTCCCCTCGGCCAATGACATCGTGCTGGCGCCGCTGGCGGATGCGGACTGGACGACCATGTCGCAGCGCAATCTGGAGCCAGTGCGCGCGGGACGCTTCCTCGTCCACACGGCTGCCCATGCCGATGCCCGGCGACCGGGCGACATTGCGTTGGCGATCGAAGCCGGGCTGGCGTTCGGCACCGGCCAGCATGCGACGACGTTGGGCTGTCTTGCGGCGCTCGATCGGCTCGCCAAGATGCGGCGCTTCACCAACATCGCCGATCTCGGCACCGGCACCGGCGTGCTGGCGCTGGCGGCAGCGCGGCGATGGAAGGAAGCGCGGGTCATCGCCAGCGACATAGATCCCGTGTCGATCGCGGTGACGCGCGCCAATCTGCGTGACAACAAGGTGCAGGCCGGGCGCGCGGCAGGGCAAATCGAGTTGGTCGTTGCCGCCGGGATGAACCATCGGCGGTTGGGCGACTGCGCGCCCTATGACCTGATTATCGCCAACATCCTGGCACCGCCGCTGGTGGCGATCAGCCGGCCGGTGAGCGCCGCGCTGGCGCCCGGCGGCGTGCTGGTGCTGGCAGGCCTGCTCCGATCACAGGCGACGCGGGTGCGCGCCGCCTATCGCAAGCATGGGCTGGTGCCGCTGGAGCCGCAACGCGGCAAGGGCGAGTGGCCGTGTGTTGTGCTTACGCGGAAATAGTTGCCAAACCGACGCGCGCTGCGCGTCGGTTTGCCTCAAAGCGCGTGGAACAGCCGGTTATCGGCAACCACGGGATTGAGGCGCAGGCGGGGTTTGCGGACCGAAACCGGCGCCGGCATTGCCTTGGTGGCAACGCGGGTCTGCGGTTCGAAGTCCTGAAGGATGACCTTCATCGCTTTTCTCCT
>JAAFIT010000484.1 GCA_013298745.1 Sphingomonadales bacterium | reverse complement strand
CGCGTCGAGCCGGGCTTCCTGGCGGCGCACCAGCGGGATGGTGAGCACCGCCGCGCAGATCGCGGTCAAAACAGTCAGAACAATCCAGAGGGTCATCAGGTCTTTCAATCAGTTCAGCAGCCTGGGCATCAGCCCAGTTGGTCGATCTCGGCAATTTCGGCGGCGGTCAGCGGCGCTTCGTCCTCGGACCGGCGCCGTCGGCTCCACAGCGCGACGCCGGCGCCGCCGATGAACAGCACCGCAAAGGGTCCGGCCCAAAGCGCCCAGGTGGCGGGTTCGACCGGCGGCTTCAACAATACGAAATTGCCGTAGCGCGAGACGATATAGGCGGTCACATCGGCGTCGGTCTTGCCGAGCTTCAACTGTTCGCGGACGACAAGCCGCAGATCCTTGGCGAGCGGCGCATCGCTGTCGTCGATCGACTGGTTCTGGCAGACGACGCAGCGCAGCCCTTCGGAAATCACCCGCGCGCGTGCTTCAAGCGCGGGGTCGGCGAGCATTTCATCGGGTTGCACGGCGAGTGCCGGGCTGGATGCGAGCAGCGCAAGCGCGAAGAGCAGCCGCTTCATGCTTCGGCCCGCAGCTTGGCGATCAGCGGTTTCAGTTCATTGTCCCACTTCTCATCGCTGATCGGGCCGATGACCTTGTAGCGCACCCGGCCCTTGCCATCGACGATGAAGGTTTCGGGAACGCCGGTGACGCCGAGATCGATGGCGGTGCGACCGGTCTCGTCGGCGGCGACCTTGGTATAGGGATTGCCGAAGCGGCCAAGCCAGTTGCGGCTGTCCTCGGGCTTGTCCTTCCAGGCGAGGCCATAGACCGGCACGCCTTCCCTGGCGATGCGGGTGAGCACCGGGTGTTCCTGCGGGCAGGCCGCGCACCAGCTGGCAAACACGTTGAGCAGCTTCGGCTCACCGCTGATCGCGGAGCTGGCAAAGCCTGGCCCGCCGCCCGCGACCGCCTCGATGCCCGGCAGAGAAAATTCGGGCAAGGGTCGGTCGATCAGCTGCGACGGCAACTCCTTGGGGTCTTTGGTCAAGCCGAAGGCGAAGAAGCCGGCAAGCACCATGAAGGCGACGACCGGCAGGATGAAGACAAGCCGCTTCATCTATTCCGCCGGAACCATGGCGGGGGACAGGCGCGGCATGGCGCGGGTCGGCGCACCGATGCGGAAGCGGCGGTCGGCAAGGCTGGCAGCCCCGCCCATTGCCATCATCAGCCCGCCGAACCAGATCCAGCCGACCAGCGGGTGGTGATAGATGCGAACGACGATGCCATTGCCTTTCGCGTCGCGCTGTTCGTCACCGATGGCGATATAGGCGTTGCCGAAGATCGTGCTGCCGATGCCGGCTTCGGTGGTCTGGCTGCCGCTGCCCGAAAAGAAGCGGCGCTCGCTCGAAAGTTCGCGTGGGCCACGGCCTTCATCGACACTGAAGCGCGCCTGCACCGCCTGGTAGTTCGGTCCCTGCACCGGGCTGACCCCGGTGAGCGCGACGCGCATGTTGCCCAGTGTCGTGCTTTCGCCCGGCCGCATGACGAGAATCTTGGAGGTGGCGTAACCGCTCATCATCGCGATGCCGGCAGTGGTGACACCGAGCCCGGCGTGCGCCAGCGCCATGCCGATCACGGCGGCCGGCGTGGTGCGGACCAGCCGCATCGAGAAGCCTGCCGGGCCGCGCCAACGCCGCAGCAGCACCAGCGCGCCGCCGAGGATAAGCCAGAAGCCGAGCGCCAGCCCGAAGGCGGTGCTCGCCTGCTTGGCACCGAGTGCTGCCCAAAGCAGACCCCAGACCAACACCGTTACCGCCAGCGGCAGCCGCAGTTTCAGCCATAGCGCGCCAAGGCTGTCGCGCTTCCACGCCAGCATCGGCCCGACGGTGACGAGCATCAGCAGCGGCACAGTCAAGGGCACGAAGACAAGGTTGTAATAGGGCGGCCCGACCGAGATCTTGTCGGCCGGCGCCACCGCTTCCATGATCACCGGATAGAAGGTGCCGAGGAACACCACCGCGGTGATCGCCATCAGGAACAGATTGTTGAGCGTCAGCCCCGCCTCGCGGCTGACGCTGGAGAACAAGGCACCCGATTTGAGCGCCGGGGCGCGCCAGGCAAACAGCGCCAGCGCCGTGCCCGTCGAGCCGATAATCATGGCCAGAATGAAGACGCCGCGTTCAGGATCAACGGCAAAGGCGTGCACCGAGGTGAGGATGCCCGAGCGGACCAGGAAGGTGCCGATGAGGCTGAGCGAGAAGGCCAGAATGGCAAGCAGAATCGTCCAACCTGCCAGCGCCTGCCGCTTTTCGGTGACGATTGCCGAGTGCAGAAGCGCCGTGCCTAGCAGCCACGGCATCAACGAGGCATTCTCCACCGGATCCCAGAACCACCAGCCGCCCCAGCCGAGTTCATAATAGGCCCAGAAGCTGCCGAGCGCGATGCCGAGAGTCAGCGGCACCCAGGCAGCGAGCACCCAGGGCCGCATCCAGCGCGCCCAGGCAGCATCGGCGCGGCCTTCGAGCAGGGCGGCAACGGCGAAGCTGAAGGTGACGGAAAAGCCGACATAGCCGAGATAGAGCAGCGGCGGGTGGAAGACGAGGCCGGGATCCTGCAGCAGCGGGTTCAATTCGGCGCCGTCGAGTGGTGCCGGATCGAGCCGCAGGAACGGGTTCGACGTGAACAGCGAAAAGGCCAGAAACGCCACCGAGATCATCGCC
>JAAFIT010000483.1 GCA_013298745.1 Sphingomonadales bacterium | reverse complement strand
GGTGCTGGCAGCAGTGGCGCCGCTCCTCAATATTGCCGTCCTCAGCGCCCTTTGCGCCCGTGTGCGTTCGCCGGACGAGCGATGAGCCGGCGTGCGGATGCTTGCAGTTCTCCGCGCCACACTTCTTGCAATCGCTGTCCTTGCAGCGGTGGACGCGGCGCTTGTCACCGCAAGTCTTTTCATGACTGACAGCGCACCGTTCAGTCGTCAGGTGTTTCTGGTGAGTCTGGGCGTTTCGGGCGTGTTTCTCGGTCTTGCATGGCTGGCTGCGGCGCTCCAGCGACACCTGGCAGCGGTCGCGCAAGCGGGAGCGGCGCAATCGGAAATGGCGGCGTCGGCGTTCAACCGCACTTTCCGCCCACTCGCCATGTATCTGATGCTCGCCAGCATTCTCGTACTGCTGTGCATGGCAATGCTGAGCTATGCTATCCTTGCCAGGATCAACCAGAATTTCGCGGTTTTTGGCTAAGCCCTCATCCAAGCCAACAGTGATTGGATAACCTTCATGCGTAACATCGACAGCTCTATCCTCAGCCGCCGGGCCTTGGTCGGGGCAAGCCTCGCGTTTGTTGCGGCGCCGGCAATCGCCCAGCAAGTCGTAAAGGCTATTGCAGACTTGAAACCTGATGAGTTCACATGGCACCCGGAGCGTTCGCCGGCAGGGCCGGTCGCAATTGTCGTCTCTATTCCGGACCAGCGCGTCCACGTTTATCGCAATGGCATCCGTATCGCGGTGTCCACCTGCTCCACCGGCAAACCCGGGCACGAAACCCCGACCGGCGTGTTCACCATCCTGCAGAAGGACAAGGACCACCACAGCTCGACTTACAACAATGCGTCGATGCCCAATATGAACCGCCTGACCTGGGATGGGGTGGCGCTGCACGCCGGCAGGCTGCCTGGTTTCCCGGCGAGTCACGGCTGTGTTCGGCTGCCGCTCGCCTTTTCCGAGAAGTTGTTCGGGGTCACCCATGTGGGCACCCCCGTCATCATTGCAGGGGCGTTCAGCGACCCGGTCGAAATCCTGCATCCGGGCCTGGTGCTTGGCACCACCGCCGAAGGCAGGCTGGAAACCGAAGAAGCCTCGCTGAAGTCCAAGGCGTTGCCGGAGTGGGATCCAGCCGCCAAGTCCACCTCGATCATTATTTCGGCTGCCGACCAGATTGCTCTGCTTCTGGAGAACGGACGCCAGATCGCTGCTGGCCGCATCAGTCTGGCACCTGAGCGCAAGCTGAGCGAGCACGTGTTCGTTCTTGTCGACGCCGATGACACTGGGCGCAGCCTCAAGTGGCACGGTGTCGGCTACAACGACGCGAACGGCCAAGCGGTTGAGCCGCCTGAAGGCAGCATATTGCAATCCATCAAGGCTGAGCCCGACTTCCGCCGGCTGGTGCATGACCGTCTGCACCCGGGCGCCCTGCTCATCACTACTGCCCTGCCCTTGCACCCTGATCAGCGGACCCAGGGCGGGTTCGTCATCATGACCGCGTGAGTGCCTGCAACGGAGGACGAACGCGTGCACCTTCCGCTGTCTAGCATTTCCACTCTCGCCGCTGCCCTTATGCTGGTCGCCTGCGGCGCGGGCAACCGGCCCGCCGATACACCGCGCGCCGCAGACGCAGTGGCGCCCGCGATAACGATCTCGGCAAGCCTCGCCCCGTTTGGAGAGGGTTACCCGACGCCCGGCGACCCGTGCCGCCGCCTCGGCGAAAGTGCGGCCACCGTCAACTGGCTCGATGACAGCGCCATCCTCATCGGCTGTCCCACCCTCGAGGCAGCTGCCCGGCTCGGCGGCAAACCCGTCGCAACCGTCGAAGGGGTAACCATCGTATCGATCGGGACCCGCGACGCCAACGCTGGCATGGTGGCAGAATAATGACACTTGCCAAAAGCTGGCAGCGGCCAGCGCCGCCGAAGCGTCGGCAGCATTGATATGCCGACGGCATGGCCGCGCGACATTGAACCACGGGCAACGCTGACGCTAAAGGGTACGGTTGAGGTGCGCGCGGTGAAAATCCCTGTCACGTCGACGTCATGGTCACCCGCTCGATGCGAGCGCTGCTTGCAGGAGCGAAGCAATGCCTTTCCTGACGATCCTGCGCACTGTCGAAGAGCTGCTTTACGAAGTCGTCACCTGGCTGATCTTCTATCCACTCACGCTCTGGCGCTGCATTTGGCATCCCGAGGCGTTGATGCGCTACACCACCGAGGAGCTTCAGGAGGCCCCGGAAGAACGCTTCACCGAAAGCGTCAGCCCGCCGTTGTTCCTGATGCTGTCGCTGCTGGTTGCGCACGGCATCGAACTTTGGCTGGGCGTGCGGATCGAGGAGGCGGAGACCCGATCCAGAATGGCACGCATCATCACGGGATCCGAAGAAAATCTCCTGTTGTTCCGCTCGTTTGCCTTTGCGATTTTTCCGCTGGTGATGGCCGCCGGCGTCGTGCGGCGCAAAGGTCTGAAGTTGGATCGACCAACACTGCGCGGCCCCTTTTTCCGGCAATGCTATTTCGCGGGGCCGTTCTGTCTGATGATGTCGACCGCAAGCGCGCTGATGCGCCATGCTGCCGATTCGGCGCAGGTCGGAGGCCTTATCCTCGCCGGTATCGGTTTTCTTTGGTATGTGCAGGTCGAATCGCGCTGGTTCCACCGCGAACTTCAGCTCAGCTGGCCGCGGGCCATCGGGCTGGCGGTCCGCCTGTTCCTGATCGCGGC
>JAAFIT010000482.1 GCA_013298745.1 Sphingomonadales bacterium | reverse complement strand
GAGGACGAACCATGGCACCATCGGCACCTTGGCTTTGGCGCCCGTGATCTCCAGTTGCGCCGGGAACATCAGGGCAACCACACCGAGAACCGGCGCCAGCAGCGCCACGCGCGCGAGCTTGACGATGGTCGCAGTTTCGCCTGCGGCGGGCGAAAAGGCATAACCGGCTCCAAGTGCTTGCGCGACATCATGAATCGATCCGCCGAGTAGAAACCCGGCCTGGGCATCATTGAACCCGAGCGAATGGGCGATACCAGGATACACCATCATCGCCAGCGCGCTCATCGACGAGATGCCGACCAGCACCAGCGTCAGTTCGGACTGCCGCACCCGGCGTTCGCCAAGCGTTGCCGACAAGGCCATGGCGGCCGAACCGCCACAGATTGCGACCGAGCCACCCGCAAGGATGCCAAACGGCACCGAAAAGCCGAGCGCGCGGGCTGCCACAACGCCGGCGCCAATAGTGGCGGCCACGGTCAAAACCACCATCAGCAGCGCCTCAGGACCCAGCGCCACAATCTGCGCCAGCGTGATGCGCGCGCCAACCAGGACAATCGCCCAGCGCAGCAGTTCACGCGACGCCAGCGTCAGACCGGGCGTCAATCGACGATCAGCCGACAGGAAGTTGAGCGCCAGGCCGATCAACAGCGCCATAAGCGTCAACGGTGCGCCATAGCGTTGTGTCAGGCTGGCAGCAGCCATTGTCGCAAGCACCGCAACGACGAGACCCGGTACATAGTCGCGAACACCGGCCTTTGGCGTCGCTTCAATGTCGCCAAACAGATCGGCGGCCTGGGGAGTCTGCGGGAGAGCCATGGCGAACACCGATACGCAGAGCCCAACGCAACGCCAAGCCGAATATTATTTAACATAATATATATTATCGAGATAAATGATCGGAACGGATGGATAGCTAGGATGATGACTTGCCCATCGCCTTCCGGCACAATCGCTGCATGACATCTCCTGCTTCGCTCGACCATCTCGCTGCAATCATGGCGCGGTTGCGCGACCCCGTCGGCGGGTGTCCTTGGGACCTGGCACAAGATTTCGCGACGATCTCACCTTACACGATCGAGGAAGCCTATGAAGTCGCCGAAGCCATCGCCGTCGATGACATGGCGGAACTGCGCAACGAACTCGGCGATCTGTTGTTTCAGGTCGTGTTCCATGCGCGCATGGCCGAGGAAGCCGGTCACTTCAATCTGGCGGATGTCGTCGCTGGCGTCTGTGACAAGATGGAACGGCGTCATCCCCATATCTTCGGCGAAGGCACGGCTGCGGCCAATGCCAGCGCCCAGAAGCTGGAATGGGAAGCGATCAAGGCCGCTGAACGTGCTCAATCAGGAAAGACGCCGGGAGAGACTTCGGCGCTCGATGGCGTGGCCAACGCCCTGCCCGCCCTGATGCGCGCCGAAAAACTGCAATCGCGCGCTGCCCGCGTCGGCTTCGATTGGCCCGACGTTGCGCCGGTTCGCGCCAAAATCGCGGAAGAACTGGCGGAATTCGATGCCGCGACCGACGATGCGCATCGCCTTGAGGAAGCTGGCGACCTGCTGTTCGTCGTCGTCAATCTGTTGCGCCACCACAATATCGACGCCGAAGCGGCCTTGCGTGCTGGCAATGCCAAGTTCGAGCGGCGTTTTCGCGCCATGGAAGCGCTGGCTGGCGGAGACTTCCCTACCCTGTCGCTCGAAGCACAGGATGCGCTGTGGAACCAGGTCAAGGACGCTGAAAAGCGCTAAACGAAAAAGGGGCCGCAGCTTGCGCTGCGACCCCTGATTTCCTTTGGATTGGAAGGACTTAGAAGTCCATCCCGCCCATGCCGCCCATGCCGCCACCGGGCATGCCACCGGCACCGCCCTTGTCGTCGGCGGGCATGTCGGTGATCGCGGCTTCCGTCGTGATCAGCAGCGATGCGACCGAAGCGGCATCCTGCAGCGCGGTGCGGACAACCTTGGTCGGATCGATGACGCCGGCGAGAACCAGGTTCTCATAGACATCGGTCTGGGCGTTGAAGCCGATCTTGTCGTCGCCGCCATCGAGCAGCTTGCCCGAGACAACGGCACCATCATGACCGGCGTTCGATGCGATCTGACGCACCGGTGCGAACAGCGCGCGACGGATGATGTCGACACCGCGGGTCTGATCGTCGTTGGCGCCCTTGACGCCTTCGAGCGCCTTGGTGGCGTACAGCAGCGCCGTACCACCGCCCGGGACGATGCCTTCTTCAACGGCAGCGCGGGTGGCGTGCAGGGCATCGTCAACGCGATCCTTGCGCTCCTTGACTTCGACTTCGGTCGACCCGCCAACCTTGATGACCGCAACGCCGCCGGCGAGCTTGGCAAGACGCTCCTGGAGCTTTTCCTTGTCATAGTCGCTGGTGGTGATTTCGATCTGGGCGCGGATCTGTTCGACACGGCCCTTGATGCTGTCGGCATCGCCGGCGCCATCGACAATCGTGGTGTTGTCCTTGTCGATGGTGACGCGCTTGGCCTGGCCGAGCATCGGCAGGGTGACGTTCTCCAGCTTGATGCCGAGGTCTTCCGAAATCATCTCGCCCTTGGTCAGGACGGCGATGTCTTCCAGCATGGCCTTGCGGCGATCACCGAAGCCCGGCGCCTTGACGGCAGCGACCTTGAGACCGCCGCGCAGCTTGTTGACGACGAGCGTTGCCAGGGCTTCGCCTTCGACGTCTTCAGCGATAATGAGGAG
>JAAFIT010000481.1 GCA_013298745.1 Sphingomonadales bacterium | reverse complement strand
CGGTCTGGATGAAGAACTGCCAGTCCGAAATGCCGATGCCGGTGCGGGCGATGGCGGAGACGATGCCGGTCGTCACCGTCTGGCCGACGCCAAAGGGGTTGCCGATGGCGATGGTGACATCGCCGACTTCGGCGCGATCGCTGTCGCCCATGCGGATGACCGGCAGCTTGGCGCCGCTGGTATCGACCTTCAACAACGCCAGATCGAGCCGCGCATCGGAAAACACCACCTTGGCTGGAAATTCGCGGCGGTCCGACAGCGCGACCAGGATCTGATCAGCGCCGCCGACGACATGATTGTTGGTGACGATCAGGCCATCGGCGCCGACGATGACACCCGACCCCAGCGACTGCTGCACCCGCGGCTGCGCCGGCGCACCGCCGAAGAATTGCTGCACATAGGCGTCCATCGTCGCCGAGCGGCTCCGGTCGACGGTGGCGGTGTAGATGTTGACGACCGCCGGCATCGCCGATTTGACGATAGGTGCGTAGGACAGCGCCACCTGCGCGGCGCTGCCCGGAACGACCCGCGCCACCGGCGTGGTGTCGACAGGCGGCAGATCAACCACCACGCCTTTGGTTGGCGGATTGCTGGCCGGCATATTGCCGGTGGCGGCAAGCGCCAGGCCAATCCCGGCAAAAGCGCCGAAACCGACACCGACAATGACCTTGATGGAAGTGTGCATCATTCGACCCTTGGCAGAGACGCCCCTTCCTTAGTGAAGGGCCGTGAAGCCAAAATGAACAGCGATCAGAACGGCGCGGCCGCGACAACCTCGTCAAGTCGCAAGGGGCGATAGACGTGCGGGAACAAGATGCCGCCGCGTGCCGGTTCCCACCGCAATGCTGTTCCGAACCCGTCCGCATCGAATGTAACCGCCATCAGGCCGGGCGCATCGGCGAACCATTTCGCGGCGGTTGCCGCCACCTGATCGGGTGCTGACAAATGAATGAAACCGTCGCGCAGATCATCTGCCGAGCCGGCAAATTCGCCGGTCGCCTGAAACGCCGCCCATTCTTCGGCGCGCAGCAGCTTGACGATCGGGGTCACTTCGCCGGAACCGCCCGCACCGGCACCTGGACATTGCACAGATCGGTGGCACCCGCCGGCCGCACGAAAAAGCCGGTACGGTTGGTGCGCGCCGCAAGGTAAGCCGCAAAGGCCGGGCTGGCAGTATCAAGCACTTCAAAGCGCGGATCGGCCGCGCCGGCAAACCGGACGCGGGTGATCGCGGTCTGCTCTTCGGGGGTCTTGTAGAAGCCCAATGGCCCGGTGCCGCGCGGCAGGCTGGAAAAGGGTTCGATGCCCGAAACGACGCGGCCAACAAGGGTGATGTTGCGGTCAAGATGGCGCGGACCGTGCCCGATGACGGCGTAAAGCTCGCTGCCATCACCGGTATCGGGCGGGTTGTCGCGCCCCACCCCGACACTGGCATAGCAATGCGCCAGCCAGGTGGTGCCGGCCTTCGGATCGGTCGCGACCGGCCAGCCATTCCAGAAACCCGACGGCGCATAGGTATCGGTTGATCCGAGCGGCGTGATGGCGAGGCCCTTGATGGGGCGCTCATATTCCGCCGGCAGGATCGCCGGGTGCGCGGTGCCGGGACCGGTGCCGACTGGCACACCGCCGGGAGTCGCCGTGCTGCCCGCAGCAACTGCCGCCGCTCCACCAGCGGTCAGGGCCTTGCTGGAATCCGGGCGTGCTGCCCATTGCACGACGTAATTGTCCTGCACCCGGGTGATGGCGCCGCCATCGAAGCGCCCGGCCGCGACGAGCGCGCGGATTGCCGCGATGTGCGCAGGGGCAAAGTCCGGCGCCAGTTCGATCGCCAGCGTGCCGCGCGCTGTTTCGAGCAGCATCAGGTTTTCCGGCGCGATCGCCCGCCACGCCGAAGCTGGCGCGGCAGCCGCTATCTCCCCTGGTGAAGGTGGCGGGGCCGGCGTGGCGGCGGCGAGGAGCGCGGCGAGAAGGATCATGCCGCATCGTGGCGCGGCTTTGGAACAAGAGCAAGGTCTCCCTCCCCCCTGCGGGGAGGGCGACTCGGCGCCAGCCGAGCGGGGTGGGGGTTCCTTCATTCGGCGGTCGCAACCCCCACCCCGGGCCGGCTACGCCGTCTCTCCCCCCTCCCCGCAGGGGAGGGAGTCAGACCTTTGGCTGAAAATCCAGCGCCAGGCCGTTGATGCAATGGCGCAGACCGGTCGGCCGCGGACCATCGGGGAAGACATGGCCGAGATGGCCTTCGCACGCGGCACAATGCACTTCGGTGCGCGTCATGCCATGGCTGGTGTCGGTGGTCGTCGCGACAGCACCGGGCACCGCGTCATAAAAGCTCGGCCAGCCCGAGCCGCTGTTGTATTTGGTATCGGACACATAGAGCAGCGCGCCGCAGCCGGCACAGAGGAACTCGCCCGCGCGCTTTTCGTCGTTGAGCGGCGAGGTGAACGGTCGTTCGGTGGCATGGTCCCGCAGCACGGCGCGCTGGGCGGGGGTCAGATCACGATCTGGCATTTGCGGTCATCCCAAGGTCTTTTTCGTTGAGGCCAAAATCGGACGCGCCCGGCGCTTTGCCAAGCCCTAATCATCAGCCTGCGGCAACACACCCTCTACCGGCAGCAATGGCGTCCGCGTCAACGCGTCGATGGCGCCTTGCAGGATATAGGCCGCGGCCAACCGGTCGACACGCTCGGCGCGGGTCCGGCGTGACAGGTCCTCGGCGAT
>JAAFIT010000480.1 GCA_013298745.1 Sphingomonadales bacterium | reverse complement strand
AACGCGGTCAGCGCTGCTGGTCGGGATTGGCCAATGCGTGGCGATGATTCCCGGCGTTTCGCGCTCCGGGGCCACCATCATGGCGGCAATGCTGCTCAAGATCGATCGCAAGACCGCGGCGGAATTCAGCTTTTTCCTCGCCGTGCCGACCATTGGCGGCGCAACGGTATTGCTGCTGTGGAAGAACCGCGACAGCCTTGATGCCAGCCAATTGTCCGATATCGCTATCGGTTTTGGCGTGTCGTTCATCGTTGCGTTGGCAGTGGTGAAGGGCTTTGTCGCGATCGTCAGCCGCTTCGGTTTCGCGCCCTTTGCCTGGTACCGTATCATCGTCGGAAGCGTGGCGCTGGTCTGGCTGATGGCAAGATAGGTCCGATTCGAGACATTTTACCGGCATATTCTGACATCTCTTCGCAATAACGGAAGATAATAAGACAGCAAAACTGTCCTATTTGCGATTTTCCGCGTGACTCCGGTGGTTCAACTGGCTACCGCCGCTCCCTGAAAGGGGTGTCCGCGATGGCTGACGCAAAGATGTTGAAGTTCACGGCGCTGCAACAGGCCTATCCGGCCAAGCGTGGTGTCGATGAACGCGCGCAGGACTTCCTCGAAATCGCCCGCCCTTACATTGTCGCGAAGGCCGAAGAGCAGGCGTCGCGCTGCTCGCAATGCGGCATCCCCTTCTGCCAGGTGCACTGCCCCCTGCACAACAACATTCCCGACTGGTTGAAGCTGACCGCCGAAGGCCGGCTGGAGGAGGCCTATGAGCTGTCCGCCGCGACCTCGACGATGCCGGAAATCTGTGGCCGCATCTGCCCGCAGGACCGACTGTGCGAAGGCAATTGCGTCATCGAAAAGGATTTCGGCAGCGTTACCATCGGATCGGTGGAAAAGTTCATCACCGATACGGCGTGGGACAATGGCTGGGTCAAGCCGGTGCGGATCATCGCCGATCGCTCCGGGCAGTCGGTCGGGATCATCGGCGCTGGCCCTGCCGGGCTGACGGCAGCCGAATTGCTGCGCACCAAAGGCTATACTGTCCATGTCTATGACCGGCATGATCGCGCCGGCGGGTTGCTCACCTACGGCATTCCCGGTTTCAAGCTCGAAAAGCCAGTGGTGATGCGCCGGGTGCAGCGGCTGATCGATGCCGGCGTGGTGTTCCACCAGAGCTTCGAGGTTGGCCGCGATGCCAGCCTCGCCGAGCTGCGCGAACGCCATGACGCGATTCTGATCGCCACCGGCGTCTATGCGGCGCGCCAGGTCGATGTGCCGGGCGCCGAAGGACCGAATGTGCTGGCGGCGCTCGATTATCTCACCGCCTCCAACCGCGCCAGCTTTGGCGATACGGTGGCCGATGCGGCGAAATTCGATGCCTCGGGCAAACACGTCGTCGTCATCGGTGGCGGCGACACGGCGATGGACTGCGTCCGCACCGCGGTGCGCCAGGGGGCTGCCAGCGTCAAATGCCTCTACCGCCGTGACCGCGCCAACATGCCGGGATCGGTACGCGAAGTTTCTCATGCCGAGGAGGAGGGAGTCGAATTCGTCTGGCTCGCCGCCCCGGCCGCAATCTCGACCGTCGGCGTCACCGCCACGCGGATGCGCCTCGGCCAGCCAGGTGCCGATGGCCGCCGCGCGCCGGAAGCCGAGCCGGGCAGTGATTTCACCGCGCATGCCGATATCGTCATCAAGGCGCTGGGCTTTGATCCAGAGCCGTTGCCGGCCCTGTTCGGAGCGCCCGAGCTGTCGGTCACACGCTGGGGCACGCTGCGTGTCGATGGGCAGACCATGATGTCATCGCTGCCCGGCGTCTTCGGTGCCGGCGACATCGTGCGCGGTGCCTCGCTGGTGGTCTGGGCGGTGCGCGACGGGCGTGACGTGACGACACAAATCCATCAGTATCTCCGTGCCCGGGCAGGGGCGGCGGCCAAGGCCGCCTGACCAGAAGGAGAACCCTGATGCGCCTGATGATCACTGCCCTGCTGCTGGCCGCTGCCAACCCGGTGTTCGCCCAGTCTGCCCCGGTTGCGACTGTGGCTGAGCCAGATGCGGCCCGGCTCGCCGCAGCCACGCGCCTTATCGAGGTGATCATGCCGTTGGCGCTACGCGACCAGATGATCGAGCAGACCGCCAGCGCCATGGTCGCCAATGTCGGGAACGCTGTGATGGGGTCACCACAGATGGTTGCGGCGTTCGAAAAGGAACCGCGCGCCCGGCCGATCTTTGAGCGCTATATGACCAAAGTCGCCGACGACACGCGCACGATGATGCGGGACATGATGCCCGACATGATAATCGTGATGAAGCGCTATTACGCCCGCCAGTTGACGGTCCCGCAGCTCAACGAGGTCCATGATTTCTATGCCACACCGACCGGCCAGAAATTCGCTCTGGCCGCTGCCGGCGTGATGTCGGACGCCGAATATGGGCGGCTGATGCAAACGACGATGGCAAAAATGATGGAACGTACGCCAGAGCAGGCAAAGGCATTGAACGACGAACTGAAAGCACTTGGGCCCGCTGCGGCCAGCAAATAACGCGCCATTCGGCGCTGGAAGGACAGTTTTATGTTGATGACCCTGCTTACTGCTGTCGTGGTCGCCGGCTCTGGCGCGACCGGGGCTGCGAAACCGGCCAAGCCTGCAACTGCGGCAAAGGCGCTTGATCCGGCCGCGGTCACCGCGGCGCGATCTCTGGTGGCGCAGTTGGACATCCA
>JAAFIT010000479.1 GCA_013298745.1 Sphingomonadales bacterium | reverse complement strand
GACGGAACGCAGCCGCAAGGTGGCGGGGCAGCTCAACGCCGGCGTCAAGGGGCTGATGAAGAAGCACAAGGTGACGGTTGTCGAAGGCAGCGGCACGCTGACCGGGGCAACCCAGGTGACAGTGACGACCGGCGCCGGGCCGCGGGTGCTTGATGCCAGGAACGTCATCGTCGCGACCGGTGCGCGCGCCCGCGACCTGCCCGGCGTGCCGGCCGATGGCTTGCGCGTTTGGACTTATCGCCACGCCATGGTGCCGCCCGAAATGCCGACGAAACTGCTCGTCATCGGCTCGGGCGCCATAGGGGTGGAGTTTGCCAGCTTCTACAACGACATGGGCGCCGAGGTCACGGTCGTCGAAATGCTCGATCGCATCCTGCCGGTCGAGGATGAAGAGGTCAGCGCCTTCATGGCCAAGGCGCTTGCCAAGCAGGGGATGCGCATCCTGTCGGGGACCAAGGTCAGTGACGTGACGCCGTCCGCCAGCGAGGTGAAGGCGACGATCACCACCGCCGATGGCACCGCAACGGTGGAAAGCTTCAGCCACGTTATCGTCGCCATCGGCATCGTGCCGAACACCGAGAGCATCGGGCTTGAAGCTTTGGGTGTCGAAACCAACCGCGGCCATATCGTCGTCAACGGTTATGGCCAGACCAATGTGCCGGGCCTCCACGCCATCGGCGATGTCACCGGCCCGCCATGGCTGGCGCATAAGGCGAGCCATGAAGGCATTGTCTGTGTTGAGAACATCGCCGGGCAGCACCCGCATGCGTTCGAGACCTGGAATATCCCAGGCTGCACCTATTCGCGCCCGCAGGTGGCAAGCGTTGGCCTGACCGAAGCCAAGGCGACAGCCGCCGGGCACACGGTCAAGGTCGGCAAATTCCCGTTCATCGGCAACGGCAAGGCGATTGCGCTGGGTGAGGCGGAAGGCTTCATCAAGACCGTCTTTGATGCCGCCACCGGCGAACTGCTCGGCGCGCATATGGTCGGCGCCGAAGTCACCGAATTGATCCAGGGCTATGTCATCGCCCGGCAGTTGGAGACGACCGAAGCCGAATTGATGGAAACGGTGTTCGCGCACCCGACGCTGTCCGAAATGATGCACGAAAGTGTGTTGGGTGCGTACGGTCGCGCCCTGCATATTTAGCGCGCTGCTGCTGGCAGCACCGGTGGCGGCGGACATCCCGCCGCCTGCCATTCCGCCGTCGTTGAGCGCGCTCTGTCCCAAGGCAGCGCCAGGCGAAATCGTCGTTTGCGCCGATCCCGACCCGCCGAAATCGCGCTATCGCCTGCCGCTGCCGACGGAGCCCGATCGCGGCGACCCCAACACCGTCAGCGTGTCGCGTGAACGCAATGGCCTGTTCGATTATGATTCGGGCAGCATCGGCAGTTGCGGCACGGTCGGCGCCGCCGGGAGCTTCTTTTGCGGATTTCGAGACCACAAACGTTGGGTGGAGCAGCGCGCCGGCGCCCCAGCTGGCGGCGGATGGCTTTTCAGCAAACCATCGCCGTAATCAGTGTCGCATGGCTTGAATTACGAAAAAGTAATGTTACATTGGGCAATGCGGTGCAGGCGATTCGTGAGGTGACTGCCCTTACCAATGCTTGCCGGCGCTGTATTGGACGTGCCTGGCGCAGCCCCCCTGTTGTCGTCGGGCACGTCCTTTACCAATCGAGCGGCACCGCTTCGAAGCGGCCGCTTTCCCGGTCAAGAACGCGCAGGATGCCATCGGCGATATCGAACAGCGCGCCCTGGATGTGCAATTCGCCGCGTGCCTCGGCTTCGGCAACAAAGGGAAAGCTGTGCAGATTTTCAATGCTGATCCGGATGGCTTCGAGTTCGAGCGCGGCCGCTGCATCGATATCGGCAGAAATCTCGGCCGCCTTGCGGATGCGATCCCGCGCCGGGGCAATCATCCGCATCCACGCACTGATGAAGCCGCCCTTGCCATGATCGGCATCGTCGAACTGGCCAGAAAGCGACGCACCGATGCCGCCGCAGCGCGCGTGGCCAAGCACGACGATGTGATGCACCTGCAATTGGGTGACAGCATATTCGACCGCCGATGACACGCCATGCATGCCTTCGTCCTCGACATAGGGCGGCACCAGATTGGCGACATTGCGCAGCACGAACATCTGGCCCGGCTCGGTATCGAAGACGCGGGTCGGATCGACCCGGCTGTCCGAACAGGCGATCACCATGATCTTGGGGGACTGGCCCTTGTTGGCGAGCGCATCATAGCGCTGGCGCTGTTCGATATAGCCAGTGGTGCGGAAGCGACGGTAACCGTCAAGCAGGGCTTTGAATTCAGGCATGGACGAATGTTTAGCATGAAGGCGCAGCCCGCGTCACCCTGCATGGTTGGCACAGGCACCGGCAATCGCTATCTGACCGGCATGAGCGATCCATCGACTGTCCAGCCGTCCGTCCTGTCTCTGGAGCCGGCCCGTGTGCGCAAACCGGATTGGCTGCGGGTTCGTGCGCCGACCTCGGTGGGCTTTGCCGAAACCCGCGCCCTGATGCGGCGCTTGAAGCTCAACACTGTCTGCGAGGAGGCGGCGTGCCCCAACATCGGCGAATGCTGGAGCCAGAAGCACGCGACGGTGATGATCCTTGGCGATACCTGCACCCGCGCCTGCGCCTTCTGCAACGTCAAGACCGGCATGCCGGGGCCGGTCGACATGCTGGAGCCCGCGCATGTTGCCGAGGCGGCGGCAGC
>JAAFIT010000048.1 GCA_013298745.1 Sphingomonadales bacterium | reverse complement strand
CAGTTCGACATCGCCGCGCTAGCCGCCGCCTGCGGCATCGACGAGGCCAGCATCCGGGCGCTGGCCGCCGAAATCGGCAATGGCGAACCCGCCATCGTCTATGGCCGCATCGGCGTCTCCACCGCCGCCTTCGGCACGCTCAACCACTGGCTGATCAACCTTCTCAACATCGCCACCGGCAATCTCGATCGCGTCGGCGGCGCCATGTTCTCCACCCCGGCCGTCGATATCGTCGGCCAGACCGGTTCCGGCTCGCGCGGGCGCTTCCACAGCCGCGTCTCGGGCCATCCCGAAGTGCTCGGCGAATTCCCGGCCGTCGCGCTGGCGGAGGAGATCGCCACGCCGGGGGCGGGCCAGATCAAGGCTCTGGTCACCATCGCCGGCAATCCGGTGCTGTCGGTGCCCGATGGCGGCGCGCTCGATGCGGCGCTCGATACGCTCGATCTGATGGTCAGCATCGACATGTATGTCACAGCCACCAGCGCCCATGCCGATTATATCCTGCCGCCCTGTGGCCCGCTCGAAAAGGACCATTACCCGCTGTTCCTCGCCCCCATCGCGGTGCGCAACTTCGCCAAATATTCGCCGCCGGTGTTCGAGCGCACGCCAGGGACCAAAAGCGATTGGGAGATTGTCGCCGAGCTCGCCCGCGCCATCGCCGGGGCACAGAGTCAGGCGCTGCCCAACATCACCCACCCGCGCGACGTGCTCGATCGCATGCTGAAGAACGCCCCGCGCGGCCTCAGCCTCGCCGATGTCGAGGCGCACCCGCACGGCCTCGATCTCGGCGCGCTCGAACCGCGCCTGCCCGATCGCCTGCGCACGCCGGGCAAGACGATCAACTGCGCGCCAGCCGAACTCCTCGCCGATCTCACCGGCCGCTTCGCCGACTGGCTGGTAGAAATGCCGGTGGACGGACTCGTCCTCATCGGCCGCCGCCACATCCGCAACAACAACAGCTGGCTCGCCAATTCGCACCGCCTCGCCAAGGGGCCGAACCGCTGCACCCTGATGATCCACCCGGATGATGCCGCGGCGCGCGGCATCGCCGACGGCGCGCAAGTGAGCGTCACCAGCGGCGCCGGGCGCGTCGAAGTGCCGGCCGAAGTCACCGACGCGGTGATGCGCGGCGTCGTCTCCATGCCGCACGGCTTTGGCCATCGCCGCCCCGGCGTGAAGCTGTCCGTTGCCCAAAGCCGCCCCGGCGCCTCGATCAACGACCTTACCGAACGCGGTCGTATCGATCCGCTTTCGGGCAATGCCGCACTCGTTGGCACGCCGGTTACAGTGGAAGCTTTATCTACAGCAGTTGCAGCCGAATGAAGTCACGGCTATGAGCCGCGGCATATGGCATTCAAACTCCCTGACCACACCGACCGCGCCAAGGCCGCGGCTGAAGCCCGCAAGGCCGCACTCGAAAAGTTCAAGAGCGCGCCGCCACCGAATGAAGAGGCCCTCGCCGCCCGCGCCCGCGCCGCCGAAAAGCGCGCCGAACGCGAAGAACAGCGCAAAAAGGAACGCGCCGAAGCCGCCATCCGCGCCGAAGAGGCCCGACTGGCCAAGGAAGCCGAAGCGCTGGTAAAGGCCGAACAGCAGCGCCTCGAAGCCATCGCCCGCGAAGCCGCACAAAAGGCCGCCCGCGACGCGCGCTACGCAGCGCGCAAGAAGGGCCGTTAAAGGGCCTCTGCCCCGGATCAGGTCCGGGGTGACAGGCTGGAGCCCTTGGCCCCAGACCCTTCTTTGTCATGAGAAGAAGGTAGCTCCGTTTTTGGGGCGGGCCTTGGTGCGAAGCCTGGTTATCAATGACCGGCATCCGCGAACACTCATGCGAAGCGAGCGATTCCGACCCGGTTGTTGTTCGGAGACTCGACAACGAACGACTGACCCGGAAGATACGCGACGCCTGCTGTTAGACCGCCCAAGGTGAAATCAGTCGCGAGTGCCTCCGACGAAGTCGGCGTCGTTCAATTCGCTGGCGGATCGCCGCCGGCTTCGCTGGCGAGTATCTCCTCAAGCGACTGTATTTTGCCCGCGAGGCTAAGCATGTCATGGCGCAATTGCGCTGCTTCGGTGTCAAGCTGAGCCAAGCGGTCCTGGCCTAGAGTCAATGACTGGCGCAGTTGCTCCAGAGCTGTTTCCAAGTGGCGCGTCATCGCAAGCTTCCTGTCCAAATCACCGCGTGCATCCTATCATCCAATGACTCTAAAGCCATTCGCGACGCCCGGATAAGTTAAGGCAACCGGACCGGCCACAAGCAGAAAGACGCACCGGCGATAAAAAAACGCCCTTCAATCCCCTTCGAACGCCACCAGCGCCGACACGGCGACCCCCGCCGCGCGCAACCGCGCCGCGCCGCCGAGATCGGGGAGATCGATGACGAAGCTGGCGCCGCTCACGGTGGCGCCGGCGCTGCGCAGCAGTTCGACGCCGGCGAGCGCGGTGCCGCCGGTGGCGATGAGATCATCGACGAGGAGCACGCGGCTGTCTGGGGTGACGGCGTCGGCGTGCATCTCGATCCGGTCATGGCCGTATTCGAGGGCGTAGTTGATGCCGGTGACGCGGCCGGGCAACTTGTTCTGCTTGCGCAGCAGCACCAGCCCGCAGCCGAGCTTTTGCGCCAGCGCCGCGCCGAAGATGAAGCCGCGGGCTTCGATGCCGGCGATGAGATCGGGGGCGGGCCCGATGGCGGCGGCCATCCGGTCGATGGTTGCGGCAAAGCCTGGCCCGTCGAGCAGCAGCGTGGTGATGTCGCGGAACTGGATGCCGGGCTTGGGATAATCGGGGATGGTGCGGATCAGCGCGCGCAGATCATCGTTCATGGCATGTCCTTCAACGAAAAGGGGCGGCCATTCCCTGAGGAATGACCGCCCCTTGCAACATCGTGATCCGGCAATCAGGCCTTGGCCGGCTTGCGCTTGATGTCGGCCCAGACCTTCTTGTAGCTGAGATAGCCCAGCCCGGTCATGATCAGCAGGAAGATCACCGCGGCAACACCTGTGGCCTTGCGGGCTTCCAGCTTGGGCTCGGCGGTCCAGGTCAGGAAGGTCGCAACGTCGGTGGCGTAATTCTCGCGGGTGCCCTTGGTGCCATCGGCATAGGTCACCTGATCGTCGGCCGCGAGCGGCGGCGGCATGGCGATGAACACCGAGTGGAACCACGGGTTGTAGTAGAGGCCTTCTGGCGCGGTCAGCGTCTTGGGCACTTCGTCGCGATAGCCGAGCATCAGCGAACGCACATAGTTGGTGCCGTCCGGGCGTGCCTTGGTCATCAGCGACAGATCCGGCGGATAGGCACCGTTCTGGGCAGCGCGGGCCGCGGCTTCGTTCGGATAGACGAGCGGGAAACGGTCCGCCGGTGTGCCCTTGCGGGTCGTCGGTTCACCGGCATCGTTGATCGTCGGAATGTCGTAGCTGACGGCGATTGCCTTGATCTCGGCTTCCGAGAAACCAAGGTCGGCGAGGTCGCGGAAGGCGACACGGTTGATCGAGTGGCAAGCCGAGCAGACTTCGCGATAAACCTGGAAGCCGCGCTGCAGTTGCTTGCGATCGAAGGTGCCGAGGATCCCGAGATTGCCGGGACCATTGTGGGTCCAGGCGATCTGTTCGGGGTGTTCATGCACCGCCTTCACCGGATCGGGCGGCGAAGCCTCACGGGGTTGTACCGCGCCCCACAGGACGGCGATAACGAAGAACAGGCCAACGGCCAGGGCGCCGAGACGAACCATCTTATTGACCCTTATTCAGCCGGCTGCGCCGCGGCGCCGCCCATGGCGCCACCCGAAGTACCCGTCGGGCCCGAACCGTACTTGGCGAGCACGGCTTCGGAAATCGACTTGGGCAACGGCAGCGTCTTTTCGAAACGGCTGACGAGCGGCGTGATGATGAGGAAATGGGCGAAGTAGTAGGCGGTCAGCACTTGGCTGAGGCGAACCCAGGGCTCCTCCGCCGGCTTGCCACCGCAGACGCCAAGGCCGAGCGTCACCAGCACGAACACCCAGAACAGGATGCGGTTGAGCGGGCGATAGCTGTTCGAACGCACCGGCGAGGTGTCCAGCCAGGGCAGGAAGAACAGCAGCAGGATGGCGGCGAACATTGCCAGCACGCCCATCAGCTTGGCCGGGATGAACAGGAAGTCGACGGTGAAGGCGCGCAGGATCGCGTAGAATGGCCAGAAATACCATTCCGGAACGATGTGCGCCGGCGTCGAAAGCGGGTTGGCGGGGATGTAATTGTCCGCTTCGCCGAGCGCGTTCGGCGCAAAGAACACCACAATGGCGAAGATCGTCAGATAGACGCCGAGGCCAAAGAAGTCCTTGGCGGTGTAATAGGGGTGGAAAGGCACGGTATCGGCTTCGGTCTTGACGTCGATCCCGGTCGGGTTGTTCGAACCCGGGATGTGCAGCGCCCAGACGTGCAGGATAATCACCCCGAAGGTGACGAACGGCAGCAGATAGTGCAGCGAGAAGAAGCGGTTGAGCGTCGCGTTGTCGGGCGAGAACCCGCCGAGCAGCAGCGTCTGGATCGAGGTGCCGACGACCGGAATGGCCGAGAACAACCCGGTGATGACCGCAGCGCCCCAGAAGCTCATCTGGCCCCAGACCAGCACATAGCCCATGAACGCCGTCGCCATCATCAACAGGAAGATGACCAGCCCGAGCATCCACAGCGTCTCGCGCGGCGGCTTGTAGGAGCCGTAGTAGAGCCCGCGGAAGATGTGGACATAGACGACGCCGAAGAAGAACGACGCGCCGACCGCATGCATGTAGCGGAACATCCAGCCATGGTTCACATCACGCATGATGTGCTCGACACTGTCGAAGGCAATCGCGGTGTTGGCGGCATAGTGCATCGCCAGGATGACGCCGGTGATGATCTGGATCACCAGTGCGACGCCGGCGAGAACGCCGAAGTTATAGAAATAATTCAGATTCTTCGGGGTCGGGTAACCCGGCCCGAGCGCGCCGTGAATGAAGCGCGGCAGCGGCAGCTGCTTGTCGAAGAACTTGCCGATGTCCGATGTCGGCTCATACTGCTTGGCCCAGGGAAAGCTCATCTGATCCTCCTCAGCCGATTGTCACGGATGTGTCTGACTTGAAGACATATTGCGGTACTTCAAGGTTGCGCGGCGCCGGGCCCTTGCGGACGCGCGCGGCGGTATCATAGTGCGAGCCGTGGCACGGGCAGAAATAGCCGCCGAAGTCGCCACGAACTTCGCCGGTGCCAGCGCCCAGCGGCACGCAACCGAGATGGGTGCAGACGCCGAGCGTAATCAGCCATTCGGCCTTGCCGGGCTTTGTGCGGTCCGCCAGCGTCTGCGGATCACGCAGGCTCGCGACATCGACCTTGTTGGCGGCAGAAATTTCATCAGCGGTGAGGCGACGTGCGAACACCGGCTTGCCGCGCCAGCTGACCTTGATCGCCTGCCCCGGCTGCACCGAGGCCAGATCGACATCGATCGCGGCAAGTGCGAGCACGTCGGCCGACGGGTTCATCTGGTTGATCATCGGCCAGACGACCGCGCCGGCGCCAACAGCGGCGAAGGCGCCGGTGGCGATGTAAAGAAAGTCGCGCCGGCGCTCACCTTCGGGAGGGAGCACCGCAGCTTGAACGCGCTGCGTATCGCTGGCCATCGAAACCCTTTCGAATTCATGTCATGGCAGGGCCAGCGCATGCGGCCCCGATGAATGTGCCGCAATAGACGCGACCCGGCAGTGAACGCAACGACGTTTTTGGGGACAAATTGGCGCGGGGGGGCTGACACCCGCCCTTCGCAACCACGCTAGGCAGATTAACGGGGTTCCGCTGGCGCGCCGGATGCGGCTAGAAGACGTTTATGTATACGCTCGATGCCCAGCAAACCGCCGCCCAGACCTGGTTCCGCTCCGTGCGCGACCGCATCTGTTCCGCCCTTGAAACACTTGAGGACGAAGGCGCCGGTCCCGGCTCCGCCGGCCGCTTCGAGCGCACCGCCTGGGATCGCCCTGATCCATCGGGCGAACATGGCGGCGGCGGCGTCATGTCGGTGATGAAGGGCCGGGTGTTTGAAAAGGCAGGGGTCAACATCTCCACCGTCCATGGCCAGTTCTCCCCCGAGTTCGCCAAGCAGATCAATGGCGCCGCCGAGGACCCGCGCTTTTTCGCCACCGGAATCAGCCTCGTCATCCACCCGGCCAACCCGCTGGTGCCGGCGATTCACATGAACACCCGCTTCCTGGTCACCACCAAGCGCTGGTTCGGCGGCGGTGTCGATCTCAACCCGGCACTGCCCGATGAGGCCGAAAGCAAGACCTTCCACGATGCCGTCAAGGCGATGTGCGACGCCCATGATCCGGCGCATTATCCGGCGCACAGCAAATGGGCCGAAGAGTATTTCTGGGTGCCGCACCGCAACCGCCATCGCGGCGTCGGCGGCATCTTCTATGATCATCTCGACAGCGTCGATCCCGCTGATTGGGAGCGCAACTTCGCCTATACGCGCGGCGTCGGCGATCTGTTCGTCGATCTTTATCCGCAGCTCGTCCGCGCCAAGATGCACCAACCGTTCACCGCCGAGCAGCGGCTGGCGCAACTGCGCTACCGTGGTCTCTATGCCGAATTCAACCTCGTCTATGATCGCGGCACGACCTTTGGCCTCAAGACCGGCGGCAATGTCGACGCCATTCTGATGAGCCTGCCGCCGGAAGCGCGCTGGGACTGATGGCAATCGTTCCGGTCCCGCCGGGCCAGCTGGCAACCATCGTCACCAGTCTGGAGATGCGGTCGCCACCGGCACCTGCGGCCGGCCCGCAGAAGTCTGCGCTGAAGCTCGAACTTTGGCCGGCGCCGGTCGACCGCGACCGCTATCGCGCGCTGTTCCGCGAAATCGGCGAGCCCTGGCTGTGGCGTGGCCGGCTGGTCATGGACGATGCAACGCTTGCCGCCACGCTCGATTCACCCACCACCACCGTCCATGTCGCGACACGCCGCGACGGCGCCCCGGTCGGGCTGCTCGAGCTCGACTTTTCGGTGCCCGAAACCTGCGAGATCGCCTATTTCGGGCTGGTGCCGGGGATGACCGGCAACGGCCATGGCGCCTGGCTGATGGCCCATGCGCTACGCATGGCGTGGAAAGGCCAGGCCGGCAGCCCCGCGATCTCGCGCGTCTGGGTGCACACCTGCGACCTCGACCACCCATCGGCACTGGGATTTTATCAACGTCAGGGCTTTGTGCCGTTCGAACGCGGCGTCGAAATCTATCCCGATCCGCGCGCCGCCGGGCTTTATCCACGCGACGTCGCGCCGCGGGTGCCGCTGCTGTAGGCGCCTCCGGCGGCTGGGGCCATTGGCCCCAGACCCCTTTTCGAGCCAAGTCGCAGCAGGCAGTGCGCATTGATAATGAAGAAGAATGGGGTTTGGGGCCAATGGCCCCAACCGCCGGAGGCTCTTCAAAACCCGCAGAAATTCATCCGGTCACACGTTGGTAGATGAAGACGCCTGCCGCCGCACTCGCCATGGTGAACAGCATCGAGATCGTCGCGGCAACCAGCGCCGCCACAAAACCACCGACCGATTTCAGCCCCAATGCTGTGAACAAAAGCCCGAGCGCGGCGCCGACACCGCTGGCCAGAACGCTGGCGCCGAAGACGAACAACAGCGCCAGCACCAGAAACAGCAGAATTTTCCAGGCGACAGGCCCGGTAATCGTCCAGCTGCGCCGCAGCGCCGCCATTGGCCCCAGCGATTCGATGACCATCACCGGCCCGACGAGAAACATGCGGGCAAAGAGAAAGAGACCGGGCACCACGAGCAGCAACAGCCCCAGCGATGTCGCCGGCGTGATGAGCAGCACGGCGAGCAGATAGCCAGGCAAGGTGCGGCCAGCAATCGCCAGCGCCCGCCCTGGTGTGCTGCCCGGATTGGCGAGCAGCCAGGTCAAGGCGAGTTGGCCGAACGCGCCGATGATGCTCGGTACCAGCAACAGGATCACCGCGACCTTGGGCGTGAATTCGGCCAGCGATGTCGGTTGAGGCGGACCGAACAGCGTGATCGCCATGGAGACGAGCAACGTGAACGGCGCCACCAGCGCAAAGTACACCCAGAAATCGGGGCGCAGTGCCGCGATGATGCCCTGCCAGATATTGCTGGCGGAGAGCGATGCAGGGGATTGGTCGGCCATCAGGCCGCCGAGCGCGCGATTCCCGCCTCTTCGATCATCGCGGTCAGTTCACCGGCCTGATACATCTCCATCATGATGTCCGAGCCGCCGACGAATTCGCCTTTCACATAGAGCTGCGGCACGGTCGGCCAGTCGGAATATTCCTTCACGCCCTGGCGGATTTCCGGGTCGGCGAGAACGTCGACCCCTTCGAATTCAACGCCGAGCCGTTCGAGGATGGCGACAGCCGTCGATGAAAAGCCGCATTGCGGAAACATCGGCGTGCCCTTCATGAACAGCACGATGTCGTTGGTGGTGACGAGCGTTTCGATTCGTTCGTGAACATTGGTCATGCTGAAGCCTCCTCAGGCCGGGATCGTGGTGAGTTTGAGCGCATGGAGAACGCCGCCCATGCGGCCACCAAGCGCACGGCAGCATAATGGTCGCCATCGCCGGCAAGATCGGTGATCTCCACCGACGCGCCCGGCAAGGCGCCGACGATGGCGGCTTCGATATCGGCTGCGGCCATTGGCATTTACATGGTTTCCATGATTTGGCGCCGCGCTTCGGCATGATTGGCCGCAAGCGCCGCACGAATCGCCGCTTCATCGGCGCTGGTTCCGGCCAGATCGGCAAGTAGTTTTGCAACAATATCGTCATCGCCGGCTTCTGCCAGATCGGCAACGACGATCGACTTGGCATAGGCATCGGCGGCGTCGCCGCTATGCCCGAGCAGCCCGGCAGCCCACAGGCCGGTCAGCCTGTTGCGCCGCGCCGCGACCTTGAACTGCAATTCGGCATCGTGCGCGAACTTGTTTTCAAAGGCGTTCTGGCGGTCATCAAAGGCAGTCATGCGGATAATCCTTGCAGGTTCGCGCCACAGATAGAGACGCAAGGCGACAGGTTCAACGCCCAAAGGCAAAGCCTCAGCTACCATTGTAAGGAAGCGAGCCACGCGCTATGAAAAGCTTCCGCCCCGGGCGCGGCTGCCAGCAGCTGTTTTCCGGGGCTTTCGTTTTCCCGCAGGTTCCCCCCGCCCCCGGCCGGACCATTTGCGGATCATTGCAGGAGGACAGGCATGTCGCGCCGCCGCCAGATTTACGAGGGCAAGGCCAAGATCCTCTATGAGGGGCCCGAACCCGGCACCATCATCCAGTATTTCAAGGATGACGCCACCGCCTTCAACGCCCAGAAAAAGGGCACGATCAGCGGCAAGGGCGTGCTCAACAACCGCATTTCCGAGCATCTGTTCACGATGCTCGCGACCATCGGCATCCCGACGCACTTCATCCGCCGCCTCAACATGCGCGAGCAACTGGTGCGCCAGGTCGAAATCGTGCCGATCGAAGTCGTCGTCCGTAATGTCGTCGCCGGCTCGCTGGCGAAGCGCTTCGGCATGGAAGAAGGCACCGTGCTGCCGCGCACCATCCTTGAATATTATTACAAGGACGACGCCCTGGGCGATCCGCTGATCACCGAGGAGCATATCGCCGCCTTTGGCTGGGCGACGCAGGAAGAAATGCACGACATCGCCGACATGGCGATCCGCGTGAATGATTTCATGGCCGGGCTGTTCGCCGGGGTCGGCATCCGCCTCGTCGATTTCAAGCTCGAGTTCGGACGGCTGTTCGATGGCGATTTCAGCCGCATCATCCTCGCCGATGAAATCAGCCCCGATGGCTGCCGGCTGTGGGACATGAAGAGCAACGAAAAGCTCGACAAGGACCGCTTCCGCCGCGATCTGGGCGGCGAAGCCGAAGCCTATCAGGAAGTTGCCCGCCGCCTTGGCCTGACGCCCGAGGACGAACCCGAAGTGCTCAACCTGGCCGAACACCGGAAGACGCGCGGGCGCTGAGCCTGACGCGTCTTTCGGCCGCGGCATGTTCCGCCGCGGATGGGGACAGGGCCAATAGCGCGGCTTCTGCGATGCGCGCGTGGCGCAGCGCCCTGTAACTGCCGCCAGTGACGAGCCCGGCAATCACGGTGACGACCAGCAGCGCGCATAGCATCAGCAGCACGAATGTGCCGAGCAAGGCTGCCTTGCTCCACACCAGCCCCACGACGATCAACATGATCGGGCCAAGCAGGAAGCCGCCGACAATGGCGCGCAGCATCAGGCGTGCCCCTTTGCATCCCAATCGATCGGCGCCACCTTCGGCACGCCGATGGCATAGACCAGCGCGCCGATGACGATGATCGCCGCCGTCAGCCAGAAGGTCGGGGCATAGCCGCCGGCATCGACCATGGCGCCGGTGATCACCGGGCCGATGACCCCGGCAAGATTGCCAAAGCCCGATTGCACCCCGACCCAGCGCCCTGCCGACGCCGGCCCCGCCAGCGTCTGGCCGGCGACGAACAGGATGCCAGTGATGG
>JAAFIT010000478.1 GCA_013298745.1 Sphingomonadales bacterium | reverse complement strand
CCGAGCGCGAATTGACTGCGATCTTTGGCCGCCATGGCATCTCCAAGGTCGAAACCGTCGGGCAGAAGCTCGATCCCAATCGCCACCAGGCGATGCTGGAAGTTGAACATGAAACGCATGAACCCGGCGCCATCGTCGATGAACTCCAGGCCGGCTATGTCATCAAGGATCGCTTGCTGCGCCCGGCGCTGGTGAGTGTTGCCAAGGCCAAGGGCTGAACCAAACAGGGGGGATCCGATGATCATCGTGGTGGCGCGCGCCGAATTCGATCCGGCGCGGCTTGATGAATTGCAGCCGGCGCTCGATGCGATGATGCGCGCCACCTGGGACGAATCGGGTTGCCTCAGCTATTCCATGGCCATCGAAAATCGCGCCGAGGGCATTTGCACCATCGTCGAACGCTGGGCGAGCGAGGCCGATCTGAAGGCGCATTTCACCACCCCGCACATGGCGGCGTTCCAGAAAGCCATCGACGGCGCGACGCGGTCGATCGATGCCAAGCTGTATGACGTCACCAACGAACGGCCGCTGATCGTCTAGATAGTCTGCAGTGGGTTTGTGCCTCCGGGCCGATACCCGGGTTGCTTGCGGGTCACGAAAAGCAGCGCTGTTCACAATAACTGAATGACTGGGGTTTGGGGCCGACGGCCGCAACCGCCGGAGGCGTTGCCGCGCTTTGGCGCTAAACCGGGTCTGCCGGGCTGGCAGCGGCAGTTTTCTTCGCTTCGTCCTCGAGAATTCGCGTCATCGCCCAGACCCCGACCGCCATGGCGACCATGCCCGCCGGACCCAGCCGCCGGGCGACGAAGGGCAGCGCCAGGCCGAGCACCGCGCCGGCGGGGCCAGCGGCCACACTGCCGATCTGCCGAGCCACCAGCGACGTCGCCGTCGATCCTATCATGCCACCGAACATTGTCCCGTCCTTCTGCGTCGACAGCCGCACGCCGCTGTCATCACGACTGCAAACTAGCGCCTTCGTTTGGCAACGTCACCTCACCGCCGGGTGACGACGATTTGCCGGGTGACGCGAAGGGGGTTCTTGCTAGGATAGGGCAACGGAGCAGCGGGGGCAGCGATGGCGACAACAGCGAATCAAGCAGTGCCGCTCGGGCAGCGTCTGTTGCCCAACAGTCTGCTGGCGGTGGCGAGCGCGGTGCTGACGCTCGCGGCACTGCTGGCGGTCGCGCGCGGGCAGGCGCAGTGGGGGCAGGTGCCGCCGCTGATCTGGGTGCATCTGGGCAGTATCCTGGTGGCGACCAGCCTGACACCGGTGATGCTGCTGCGCCGCAAGGGTGATGGCCGGCACCGGCGGCTCGGCTATGTCTGGGTGAGTGCGATGTTGCTGACGGCGGTGACCAGCCTGTTTTTCAACGCCCGCATTGATGGCGCACCCAATCTTGGCGTGTTCAGCGGCGATTTTTCACCCATCCATTTGCTGTCGGCATTCGTGCTGTTTCAGGTGCCTCGTATCGTCACCGCGGCGCGGCGGCACGATCGCATCGGCCATGAACGTGGCGTGCGCGGCATCGTGGTCGGCGCGCTGCTGGTTGCCGGCTTTTTTACCTTTCCGTTCGGCCGGATGCTCGGCAGCTGGCTGTTCGGGTGATGGCGACGGCGCCGCCATGCGATGCTGCATTGCGGCAAGGTTGGCGCTGTGCTAACGCCCCCGCCGCTTCCCAGTGGGACTGACACGACTATGTCGAGCGACTCGACCGCGACGACTTTCAACCATTCGACCAGCCACCATGCGCCGCAGGGAACCACCCGGCTGGCGATCGGCGCCATTGGCGTAGTGTTCGGTGATATCGGTACCAGCCCGCTCTATGCGCTGAAGGAAACCTTCACCGGCCACCACAAGCTGGCGGTGGATCAGTTGCACGTCTTCGGGATCATGAGTCTCGTTTTCTGGACGATGACCCTCATCGTCACGGTCAAATACATCCTCGTCATCCTGCGCGCCGACAATCGCGGCGAAGGCGGCAGCCTGTCATTGCTGGCGATGATCTCGCGGATGTCGACACACACCGCCGAGCGCACCCGGCTGCTCGGCCTGCTCGGCGTGTTGGCGACGGCGCTGTTCTTTGGCGATTGCATCATCACCCCGGCGATTTCGGTGTTGTCGGCGGTCGAAGGCCTGACGGTTGTCAGCCCTGGCTTGCAGGAACTGGTGCTGCCCGTTTCGATCGGCATTCTCATCGGCCTGTTCCTGTTGCAGGCGCGCGGATCGGCCAAGGTCGGCGCGCTGTTCGCGCCGATCATGCTCGTCTATTTCGTCGTTATCGCCGTGATGGGGGCCAGCCACATCATCGCGCATCCCGGCATTCTGGCGGCGATCAACCCGATCTGGGCGGTGCAATTCTTCGCCGCCAATCCGACGCTCGGCTTTCTGGCGCTCGGCTCGGTGGTGCTGTCGGTGACGGGGGCCGAAGCGCTGTATGCCGATATGGGGCATTTCGGTCGCAAGCCGATCCAATGGTCCTGGCTGTATTTCGTCATGCCGGCGCTGCTGCTCAACTATTTCGGCCAGTCGGCGATGGTGTTGGCGTCGCCCGAAAAGATCGCCAATCCGTTCTTCCTGATGGCGCCGGATTGGGCGCGGTTGCCGCTGGTGGGCCTTGCCACCATGGCAACGGTGATCGCCAGCCAGGCGGTGATTTCGGGGGCGTTCTCGGTCATCCAGCAGGCCGTACAGCTCGGCTTCCTGCCGCGCGTCAAGATCACTCACACCT
>JAAFIT010000477.1 GCA_013298745.1 Sphingomonadales bacterium | reverse complement strand
GCCGGCACCACTCGGCTGGGGCAACATCGCCCGGCTTGGGCTGGTGCAAAGCGCCATCGGCGCCACGGTGATGCTGTCCTCCAGCCTGCTCAACCGCGTCATGGTCGTCGAATTTGCCCAGGTCGCAGCACTGCCGGCCGGGCTCGTCGCCTTTCACTACGCGGTGCAGTTGAGCCGCCCGAAATGGGGACATAATTCCGATACCGGACGCCGCCGCACGCCGTGGATCATCGGCGGCATGGCGGTTCTCGGCATCGGCGGCATTCTCGCCACCAAGGCGACGCTGATGATGGCAGGGCCGTTCCTGCCGGCATTCCTGCTCGCCAGCCTCGCCTATGCGATGATCGGCACCGGCGTTGGTGCCGCCGGCACCTCGCTGCTCGCGCTGCTCGCCAGCCGCACTGCCCCGGCGCGGCGCCCGGCGGCGGCTTCGCTCACCTGGATCATGATGATCCTTGGCATCGTCGTCACCGCCACCACCGCCGGAAAATTGCTTGAACCATTCAGCCCGGAACGGCTGATGCAGGTGGCGATCGGGGTGGCGGGCGGCGCCTTCGCGCTCGCGTGCCTCGCCGTTGTCGGCATCGAGGGCAAGACCGTGGTTGACGACGCGCCCAAGGCCGTCAGTACCGATTTCGGCACAGCGTTGCGCGGCATCTGGGAGGATCCCGTCACTCGGTTGTTCAGCATCTTCGTCTTTGTCTCGATGCTCGCCTATTCGATGCAGGATCTGATTCTCGAACCCTTTGCCGGGCTGATCTTCGGGCTGACGCCGGGGCAATCGACGTCGCTGTCTGGCGTCCAGCACATGGGCGTGCTGCTCGGCATGATCCTTGTCGGCATCGGCGGTCATGGTTTTGCCGGCAAGAATGGCAGCTTTGCCGGGTTGAAGCTGAAGCGCTGGATCATCGGTGGATGCGTCGGCTCGGCGCTGGCGCTGGCAGCGCTCGCGATGGCCGCCACGGCGGGACCCGGCTGGCCGCTGAAGCCGACGGTGTTTGTCCTGGGCTTTGCCAATGGCGTCTTTGCTGTCGCCGCGATCGGCTCGATGCTTGATCTGGCGGGACGCGGTGGCGATGGCCAGGAAGGCATTCGCATGGGGCTGTGGGGCGCGGCACAAGCCATCGCCTTTGGCCTTGGCGGACTTTTTGGCGCCAGCGCCGTCGATATCGGCCGCCATCTTCTGGGCGCCGATGGGCCAGCGTTCGAACTGGTTTTCGCCTTAGAGGCTTTGATGTTCATTGGCGCAGCGTTCATCGCCACGCGCCTCAACGCCAACGAAACCAACGCACAATCGAGGGAGGCAATCGCATGACCGACATGTTCGACGCCATTGTTGTGGGCGGGGGCCCATCAGGTGCAACCGCTGCCAATGATCTGGCCCTTGCCGGCCGCAAGGTGCTGCTGCTCGATCGCGCCGGACGCATCAAGCCGTGCGGCGGCGCGGTGCCGCCACGGCTGCTCAAGGATTTCGACGTGCCGCTCGACCAGTTGTGCGCCCGCGCCACGTCGGCGCGCATGGTGGCGCCATCGAACAAGGCGGTGGACATGCCGGTCGGTGATGGCTTTGTCGGCCTCGTCGATCGCGAAGTGTTCGACGAATTCCTGCGCACCCGCGCGGCAAACAACGGCGCGACCCGCATCGATGGCACCTTCGAAGCGCTGGAGCGCGATGCCGATGGCACTGCCGTCATCGCCTATCGCCCCAAGGGTGCGCCGCGTGGCAGCGAGCCGGTCAAGGTCCGCGGCAAGGTCATCATCGGCTGCGATGGCGGCAATTCGGCAGTGGCACGCGCGTCATTGCCCGAAAGCGACAAGCCGCGGTTTGTCTCGGCCTATCACGAAGTCATCGAATCGCCGCCGGAAGGCTGGCACGGCTTCGAAGGTGGCCGCTGCGACATCTATTATCAGGGCCATCTGTCGCCCGATTTCTATGCCTGGATTTTCCCGCATGGCGACAAGACCAGCGTCGGCGTCGGCAGCGCGGTCAAGGGCTTCGAAATGCGCGATGCCGTCGCGCGGCTGCGCCAACAGACCGGGCTGGATCAGTTCAAGACCATTCGCGTCGAAGGCGCGCCGATCCCGCTGCGTCCCCGCAAGCGCTGGGACAATGGCAAGGATGTCATCGTTGCCGGCGATGCGGCCGGTGTCGTGGCGCCCGCTTCGGGTGAAGGCATTTTCTATGCCATGACAGCCGGGCGCTTCGCCGCAGAATCCGCTGGCAAGTTCCTCGATACCGGCGATGCGGCGGCGCTGAAGACGGCGCGCAAGCGCTTCATGAAGCTGCACGGCCAGGTGTTCATGGTGCTCGGGATCATGCAGTGGTTCTGGTATCGCAGCGACAATATGCGCGAACGCTTCGTCAAGCTGTGCATGGACAAGGATATCCAGCAGCTGACCTGGGAAGCCTATATGAACAAGGAACTGGTGAAGAAGCGCCCGATGGCGCACGTCAAGATCTTCATCAAGGACACCGGCCAGCTGCTCGGCGCGCTGTTCTCGGGGAAGAAGCGCGACGCCGCGGCCACCGGAATCGCCAAAGCCTGATCGCGTGAATCCCGCTCGTTGGGTCCTGCCTGCCGCCATCGCAGCCGTCACCACGCTGCTGGTGGCGGCGCTGGGGGCAACGATCACCGTGCTGGGGCCCTGGTATCAGAGCCTCGTCAAGCCGGCCTGGGCGCCGCCCGATATCCTGTTCGGCCCGGCCTGGACGCTTATCTTCGGGCTGTGTGCG
>JAAFIT010000476.1 GCA_013298745.1 Sphingomonadales bacterium | reverse complement strand
GGTCTTGTCGATGGCGCGCGCCAGCACTTGCCCGCGCACCGCCGCGAGCAGCGCTTCGATCGGGCCCTCGGGATCGGCATCGATGATGCGCGCCAGCCAGCCTTCGGCGGGGAGAATCTTCGCCGCCGCCACAACGCGATCGATCGCTTCCGCGCCGGCATCGTCATAGCCGGCAAGTTCGGCCAGCCGCGCCGCCAGTCCGCGCCGCCGCCCGGCCGAGCGGCCGCCTTCGCGATTGCTACGATCGGGGCCCAGCAACCAGTGGCGCAACTCCACCGCCTCGCGTCCCGACAGTTCGACCGCGAAGGTGGCGTCGGCGGCATCGAACAGATGATGGCCTTCATCGAACACCAGCCGGGTCATGCCGACGCCTTCGGCCCGGCCGCGCACCGCGTTGACCATCACCAGCGCGTGATTGGCGATCACTAGATCGGCCGCTGCCGATGCCCGCGTCGCGCGTTCAATGAAGCAGGCGCGGTAGTGCGGGCAGCCGGCATGGATGCATTCGCCGCGCCGGTCGGTCAGCCCCGAAAAGCTCGAACGCCCGAACAGCGCCGGCAGCCAGCCAGGCAGATCGCCGCCGATCATGTCGCCATCGCGGCTGTATTCGGCCCAACGCGCCGTCAGCTGCGCGAACACCTGGGCGCGATTGGCAAAGCCGCCCTGCACGGCGTCCTCAAGGTTCAGCAGGCAGAGGTAATTCTCCCGGCCCTTGCGCACCACCACCTTGGCGCGCTTCTCCACCGGATCGGGATAGGCGCGCACCGATTCCTGATTGAGCTGACGCTGCAACGCCTTGGTGAAGGTGGAAAGCCAAACCGCGCCATCCGCCGCCTGTGCCCAGCCGCTGGCCGGCGCCAGATAACCGAGCGTCTTGCCGATGCCGGTGCCGGCCTCGGCCAGCACCATATTGGGCGCGCCGGCGATCTGGCGCGGCTGGAAGGCCGCCGTGACCGCGGCGGCAAAGGCGTGCTGGCCATCGCGCCGCTCGGCCCCCGGTCCGAGCATGGCATCGAGCCGCGCCGCGACGGCACGATCGCTCAACCGCACCGGCAGCGGCGCCGGGCGCGGGGCCGCCTCCTCCCATTTCGGCAGGGCGGTGAACAGCGATCGTTCGGGCGGCACCGGCTGGCGTATCCGCCGTGCCAGCAGCGGCGCCCAAGGCCAGCGCTGCCGCGCCAATGCCTGCAGGATGCCCCAGGCGCCGTGGCGGGCCGGCCAGGCCGGATCATCGGCGGTATCGAGCAGCGCAGCTGCGGCGCGGTGCAGAAAGCCGGCGTCGCTATCCCCCTGTGGCGGATCTAGCCCCAAGGCCGCCGCCAGCCCGCCGGGCGTCGGCACGGCAAAGCGCGCCGGATGGATGAAGGCAAAGAGTTCGAGCAGATCGAGTCCCGCCAGCGTGCCGAGCCCGAGCCGGCTGGCCACGACCGGCGCGTTGACCAGCAGATGCGGCGTATCCGCGACCCGGCGGATCGCCTCGCCGCGCGACACGGCTTCGGGTGCGGCACCCGGCAGCGCGATCCACGCCCCGGCGTGCGATGCGGTCAGCGCCGGCTGGGTCACGGCATCGCACCTGGGCCAGCACCGGCAGCAACGCCGAAGGGTTGCGCCGAAACGCTATCGCCGCCAGAGAACATGGCAGAAGGAATAGACGGAACAGATGAGCAACGCCACCGAACTTCGCGATGCCGCGCTTGAGAACAAGGCCTGGCCCTATGAGGAGGCGCGCAAGCTGCTCGCGCGCTATCCGGACGGCTTTCCCGAAAAGGGCGTCATCTTTGAAACTGGCTATGGCCCCTCGGGGCTGCCGCACATCGGCACCTTTGGCGAAGTGGTGCGCACCACCATGGTGCGCCGTGCCTTTGAAAGCATGGCGCCCGGCATCAAGACGCGGCTGATCGCCTTTTCGGATGACATGGACGGGCTGCGCAAGGTGCCCGATGGCATCCCCAACCCCGAATTGCTGCGCGCCAACCTCGGCAAGCCGCTGACGCAGGTGCCCGATCCGTTCGGCACGCATTCGAGCTTTGGCGCTCACAACAACGCCCGATTGCAGGCGTTCCTCGATGGCTTTGGTTTCGAATATGAATTCCTGTCGTCCACCGCCTGCTACCAATCGGGGATGTTCGATGCGACGCTGCTGAAAATCCTTGAGAACTATGACGCGGTCATCAACGTCATCCTGCCGACGCTCGGCCCCGAACGCCGCGCTACGTATTCGCCATTCCTGCCGATTGATCCGGTGACCGGAATCGTCCTGCAAGTGCCGATCGTGGCGCGCGATACGGCGGCGGGCACGGTCAGCTACGTCCGCCCCGAAACCAACGAGACGGTGACCGTTCCCGTCACCGGCGGCGCCTGCAAGCTGCAGTGGAAGGTCGATTGGGCGATGCGCTGGGTGGCGCTCGGCATCGACTATGAAATGGCCGGCAAGGACCTGATCGATTCGGTGCTGCTGTCGGGCCGCATCACCCGCGTGCTCGGCGCCGAGCCGCCGGCCGGGTTCAACTACGAGCTGTTCCTCGACGCCGAAGGCCAGAAGATCTCCAAGTCGAAGGGCAATGGCCTGACCATCGAGGAATGGCTCGATTACGGCCCGCCCGAATCGCTGGCGCTGTACATGTACCAGAGCCCGAGGAAGGCGAAGCGGCTGCACTTCGACGTCATCCCGCGCGCCATCGACGAATATGCCGACTTTCTGGGCAAGTACCCCGAACAGCCGATCGAGCAACGGCTCGGCA
>JAAFIT010000475.1:2252-2741 GCA_013298745.1 Sphingomonadales bacterium | reverse complement strand
CAATGTGCCGGGCGCCGGGCTGTTGCCGCGCCATATCGAGGTCTGGCGGCCTGATGGCAGCGACGGCAAGGCACTGCCTTTGCTCGTCATGCACGATGGCCAGAACCTTTTCACCGGCGAATACGCCTATGGCGGGCAAAGCTGGGGCGTCGTCGAGGCGGTGACCAGGCTCGTTGCCGCCGGCACCATCCCGCCGATCATGATCGCCGGGGTGTGGAACAGTGCGCAGCGCTGGCGCGATTATGTGCCCGCCGATCTGGTGCGGCGGCTGCCCGAGGTGATGCAGACACGCTTCATCACCAGCCAACAGGGCGGATCGCTGTCCACCCCCTATCTCGCCTTTCTCGCCGATACGGTGGTGCCGATGCTACGCCGTGAATATCCGGTGGCGCCGGGCAAGGTGGCGATCATGGGATCGAGCATGGGCGGCCTCGCCTCGTTGAATGCCTTATTGTTGCGCCCCGACGTCTTTGATCGGGCGGGATGCGT
>JAAFIT010000475.1:0-2242 GCA_013298745.1 Sphingomonadales bacterium | reverse complement strand
GCCGATCCTCAATCCCGCGCCAGCCGAAGCCCCCAAGGTCAGCGCCGCCATTGCCGGCTATCTTGATGCGCATCTCGGCAAGCCGGCGAGCCGCAAGCTGTGGTTCGACCATGGCGACCAGACGCTCGACCAATATTATGCGCCATTTCAGGCGGTTGCCGATGCCCGCGTCAAGGCGCACGGCTGGCAGACGCCCGGCGACACCATCACGCGCGCCTATCCCGGCGCCGCGCATAATGAGGCGTCGTGGCGGGCGCGGGTTGCCGATCCGCTGACCTTCCTGTTTAAGCAGGCGTGATGAGCCAGCCCTGTACCCATCTCCTGCTGTTCGGCGCCACCGGCGACCTGTCGAAGCGCATGCTGCTGCCGTCTTTGTTCGGTCTTGATGCCGATGGCCTGCTGCCGGATTGCCTGCGGATTATCGGCACGGCGCGCAGTGCCCTTGATGATGCGGCCTTCAAGGCGCTCGCCGCCGAGGCGCTCGACAGCTTTGTCGATGCCGATCGCCGCACCCCGGCGCTGGTGGCGAAGTTTCTGGCGCGGTTGTCCTATGTGCCGCTCGATGCCAGCGCGCCCGAAGGTTTTGCCGCGTTGGCGCAAGCCGTTGGTGATCCGGCGCATCTGGCGATTTTCCTGTCGACCGCGCCGAGCCTGTTCGGCCCCACCATCGCCGGGCTGGCGTCGGCAGGGTTGGCAGGGCCGGGCGTGCGGCTGGCGCTGGAAAAGCCCCTGGGCTCCGATCTCGCCTCCAGCCGGGTGATCAACGACGCGGTCGCCGCCGCCTACCCGGAGGACCGGACGTTCCGGATCGACCATTATCTCGGCAAGGAAACCGTCCAGAATCTGCTGGCGCTGCGCTTCGGCAACACGCTGTTCGAGCCGCTGTGGAATGCCGCCGGCATCGATCATGTCCAGATCACCATTGCCGAAACCGTCGGGCTCGAATCGCGCGCAGGCTATTATGACGGCATGGGGGCGCTGCGCGACATGGTGCAGAACCATATGTTGCAGCTCCTCGCGCTGGTCGCCATGGAGCCGCCGGCGCGCTTCGATCCGACCTCGGTGCGCGATGAAAAGGTCAAGGTGCTGCGCTCGTTGCGGCCGATCGATCGCGCCAGTGTCGAGGCGCACAGCGTCCGCGGCCAATACACGGCCGGCGCCGTGGGTGGCGCCCCGGTCAAGGGCTATGCCGAGGAACTCGGCGGGCCATCCGAAACCGAAACCTTTGTGGCGTTGAAGGCGCATGTCGACAATTGGCGCTGGCAGGGCGTGCCCTTCTACCTGCGCACCGGCAAGCGGCTGCCCGAACGGATGAGCGAGATCATCGTCCAGTTCAAGCCGGTGCCGCATTCGATGTTCGGCGATGCGACATTGACCGCCAACAAGCTGATCATCAGCCTGCAACCCGATGAAAATATTGGCCTGACGATCATGGCCAAAACGCCGGGGCTCGATCGTGAAGGCCTCAAATTGCGCTCGGTGCCGCTCGATATCGGCCTCGCCAACGCCTTTGCCGATGTGCGTCGCCGCATCGCCTATGAACGGTTGTTGCTTGACCTGATCGAAGGCCAGCAGACCCTGTTCGTTCGCCGCGACGAGGTGGAGGCGCAATGGAGCTGGATCGACGGCATCCGCGCCGGCTGGGCCGCCACCGGCATGACGCCCAAGCCCTATGGCGCCGGCAATTGGGGGCCAAGCGCGGCCATCGCGCTGACCGAACGCGACGGGGTGACTTGGCATGATTGAGATCGTCGCGGCTGACATCGGCGGCACGCACGCCCGCTTCGCCATCGCGAAGGTTGAAGGCGGCCGCGTCATCGCACTCGGCCCCGAAATCGTGCTGCGCACCGCCGATCACGCCAGTCTGCAGACCGCGTGGGAGGCCTTTGCCTTGCAGCTCGGTCGGCCGCTGCCGAAAGCCGCCGGGATTGCCGTCGCCTGTCCGGTCGATGGCGAGGTTCTCAAATTCACCAACAATCCCTGGATCATCCGCCCGGCGCTGATCCCCGAAAAGCTGCGGTTGGACAGCCATGTGCTGGTCAATGATTTCGAGGCGGTGGCGCACGCCGTGGCGCAAAGCCCCGATGATCAGCTCCGCCACCTCTGCGGCCCGGAAGCGCCGCTGCCGGCCAATGGCGTGATCTCCATCGTCGGGCCCGGCACCGGCACCGGCGTCGCGCAGCTGCACCGCACCGGCGGGGCTTATCATGTCATCGCCACCGAAGGCGGCCATGTCGATTTC
>JAAFIT010000474.1 GCA_013298745.1 Sphingomonadales bacterium | reverse complement strand
ACATCGCCGGTCACCACGGCGGTGCCACCCTCGTGACGGATGTCGATCGCGGCGACCTTGTGCTGCTCGGCGCGGATGGCGACGGCGAGATTGGCCGTCGCGGCGCAGTCATGCCCGTGCAGCGTCACCACGCCCGTGCCGTTCAGCGCGATGGCCGCATCCGTGCAGCCGTCGCCATTGAGATCGCCGAACGCGAGGCCTTGCTGGTTGTAGTGCGACTGGTACGGAATCGTGACCAGTTGCTCCGCGCCGAGACCCGCGTTGCCTTGCAGATAGAAACCGAAGCGCGACCAGCCGCTGTGCAGTACGCCCAGATCGCTGCGGCCGTCCCGGTCGAGATCGACGGCCTCCAGCGTGTCCGGGATCTCGTAGCTCGGCAGATTGGCGGCCGGCTGTAGCTGCCCGTTGGCGTCCTGGCGGTACTGCCACAACCAGGTCGGTGAGTTTCGCGCGCGCGACAGCACGGCGTCGTCGCGGCCATCGCCGTCGAAATCACCGACCGCCAGGCCGCCGGTAATCTCGCTGGCGCCGACTGTGTAGCTCTGCGCGGCGAGCCAGCCGGCGACGCCGTCATGCCGGTGCACGGTCAGGTTCGGAATCGCATAGGCCTGGCCCGACATCACGGCGAGGTCCATGACGCCGTCGTCGTTGAGATCGCCGGTTTCCAGGTCGTTGAAACCGCCTACCGGCGTCGTCAGCGTCTGCTGGCTGGCGATGCCGCCGAAACCATCGCTGTAGTAGATCGTCGCGGGTCCACTGTGGCTAAGCCCGATCAGGTCGGCGACGCCGTTGCGATCGACATCGAGGCTTGTGAGCACGTCGCCGCCGCGGTTCGTGACCACGTTGCGCAGGCTGAAGCCGCCGGCGCCGTCGCGGCGCAGCAATGCGAGCCCGCCGCCGTAGCCGACGGCGATATCGAGCACGCCATCGGCATCGATGTCCGCCAGCGCCAGGCCGCGCGCGTTGCCGTAGCTCGTGGTGTAGGCAACCGCAACCGGTTGTGCCAGCGTTCCGTCGGCTTGCTGCGGATAGACGAGCACGTGGTTGGACCAGGTGTTCGCGAAATACGCATTGTTCACCACGACAAGATCGTCGCGGCCATCGCCGTCGACGTCGCCGATCGCGACGGCTTCGGCTTCGCCGTTGGTGGGGATCTGGGTGTAGGGATCGAAGCCGAACGTGCCGGCGTGCGCAACGGCGGAAAACGACAGGGCGAGCGCGAGCGCTGCGCCAAGGCGATGCTTGGGCATGAGTGATCTCCGGTGGTTTGGGGGAAACGCCGGTATTGCGCCGGCGCAGCACGCGCACGCCGTTTTCAGCGGTCCGGCCGGACCGTCGTGGCAGTGCATCGTGCAGGCGAAAATGATCGCACTGGCTTGCCGCACGGCTTGAGACGGTGACTGCCGGTCATCGGCGACCGGCGGCGGGGCTCTCTGGCAGTGCGGGAAATGCGGCCTTAAGCCCAAACGCCGCGGCTAAAGCCCGCGTCGCCGGGCCGGTGCAGGCGGCAGCGGTTCCGTCCGCCGTGTCGGTGCGCGCCGGTCAGGCTACTCCGGCTCCTTGCGCCGCTTCGCCCGCGGATGCGCCGCGTCGTACACGCGCGCCAGATGCTGGAAATCCAGATGTGTATAGATTTGCGTAGTGGAAATATCTGCATGGCCGAGCAGTTCCTGCACGGCGCGCAGGTCACCGGAGGATTCCAGCAGGTGGCTGGCGAAGGAGTGGCGCAGCAGATGCGGATAGACGCGCTTCCACACACCCTGCGACTGGGCCCAGCCTTTGAGGCGGCGGCGTACGCTGGCCGGCGAGATCGGCTTGCCGCCACGGCCGGGGAACACCGGCGCGTTACCCGGCGGCTGCGCCTGTACAAGCAGCGCGTGCAGTGCCTGCAGCGCCTTGCTGCCGACCGGCACGACGCGCGTCTTGGAGCCCTTGCCGAGCACGCGCACCAGTCCCTCGGCGAGATCGATGTCGTTCCAGACCAGGCCGGTGAGCTCGGCCAGGCGCAAGCCGCTGGAATAGAACAGCTCCAGCATGGCGCGGTCCTGCACCGCGTCTGGCGTGTCGACGGGGATCTCGACCAGTGCGGCCGCTTCGTCCACGTCCAGTACCTGCGGCAGCTTGCGCCGGAGCTTGGGTGCGCGCACGTCGAGGGCGGGATCCTGAGCGATCACGCCTTCGCGCAGCAGCCAGCGGAAAAAGCTGCGGCACGCGGACAGCAGGTGATGCAGGCTGCCCGGCTCGCGGCCGCGGCGGTGCTCGCGCGCGACCAGACTGCGTAGCGGTTCGGCGCGCAGCTCGCGCCAGTGGGTCAGGCCCAGGGATTGCGCATGCGCCTCCAGCGAGGCCAATTCGCGCGCGTAGTTGACGATGGTGCCGGCCACGTAGCGCTTCTCGACCCGCAGGTAGTCGAGGAAACGCGCGATATCTGCCGCCAGCGCGCTCACGTGGTCAGGTCAGTCCAGCGGGTAGCGGGCTACCGACGCCGTGATCGCCTCGGCGATGAGCTTGAGGAACACGGTTCCCATGCCCGGATGGAAGCGGTCCATGTCGTGGCTGCCGATGGCGAGCATGCCCAGGCCGTTGACCGGCATCAGCACGGCCGACTGCACTTCGCCTGCGCGGGCGCCGAACAGCGCGGGCAGCTTGTCGGGCTGCAGGCGGCCGCACAGCGGTTCGTTGCGCTGCAGGAATTCGGCGAAGGCAGGCATTGCGTTCTTTCCGCCGGCTTCGAGGATCAGCCACT
>JAAFIT010000473.1 GCA_013298745.1 Sphingomonadales bacterium | reverse complement strand
GGCGCCCATCACGTCCAAGCAATATGATTTTGCCAACACGATCGCATTGCCCCCGCGCGTAGCGCAGCACTTGAAGCTTGATGCAAGGTGCCGCGTCGTCTGCAACGACCTCAATCGGTTTATATGGGTCGGTCCGGATGTGCGGGCTACAGTAAGCGTGGTCTGAAGGCCGCCGTCAGGCGGCTTGAGCGATCTGCTGGTCGGCGCTGGCTTTCCAGTTCCAGGGCATGAGCTCATCCCAGCGCGACGCCGGCCAGTTACCGGCGATCCTGGCGGTGACGTCGGCGATGTAAGCCTGCGGGTCGACCCCGTTGGCCTTGCAGGTCTCGATGACGGAGTAGATGGCGGCGGCGCGTTCGCCGCCAACCTTTGATCCGGCAAACAGCCAGTTGCGGCGACCAACAGCGATGCTGCGGATGGCGCGTTCGGCAATGTTGTTGTCGATCTCGAGGCGACCGTCATCGAGGAACCGCAGCAGCGCCGGCCACAGCTTGACGCCATAGCCGATAGCCTTGGCCATCTCCGACTTGGGCGACAGTCGCCGCAAGGCGTCATCGAGCGCGGCGCGAAGCGCATCGACCTTGGCGGCGGACCTGTCCTGGCGGGCAGCGCGCCGCACATCGGGTGGCTGCCCACGCACATCGGCTTCGACAACGTAAAGCGCCGCAATGCGATCGAGCAGATCGCTGGTCAGCGCAGTCGGCTTGGCCTGGTGGATGTCGAAGATCTTGCGCCGGAAGTGGGCCCAGCAGGCGACCTCGGTGACTCGGCCACTGGCGTAGAGCTGGTTGTAACCGGCATAGGCATCGGCCTGCAGGAACCCGGTGTAGCTGGCCAAATGCTTCTGGGGATGGGCGCCGGTCCGATCGGTGGTGAACTCGTACCAGACCAGCGGCGGGGTGATGGCACCCGAGGCACGGTCATCGACGGCATAAACCCAGAGCCTGCCGGTGGCGGTGCGCCCGCGGCCGGGATCGAGCACCGGCACCGGTGTGTCGTCGGTATGAAGCTTGGTCGCCGTCAGCCCTTGCTCACGGATGCGGGCAACGATCGGATCGAGCAGCGCCGCGGTCTGGCCGGTCCAGCCCGCCAAAGTGGAGCGATCAATATCGATGCCTTGCGCCGCCATCATCTCGGCCTGGCGATAAAGCGGCAGGTGATGATCGAACTTGGCGACGACGATATGTGCCAGGGTGGCGAATGTCGCCTTGCCGCGGGCGATGGCCTTCACCGGCGCCGGCGCCTGGACGATGGCCTCGCAGGCGCGGCAGCTATACTTGGGGCGGATATGGCGAACGACGCGCCAACTGACTGGCACGACGTCGAGCATCTCGTCGTCATCGGCGCTGAGGGACCGCAAGGCGCCGCCGCAGGCCGGGCATGCACAGGTGCCGGACACAGGTTCGTGAACGATATCGAGGCGTGGCAGGTGCGCCGGCAATGACCGGACCGGCGGTGTGCGATCGGTGACGGCCTTGCCGCGGGCACTATCCCCAGCAACGGCAGCAGCGGCGGTCTCGAGCTCTTCGAGCGCCAGCTCGAGCTGGGCGATCTCGCGGGTCAGCTTCTCGGACGACTTGCCGAACGACATCCGCTTCAGCCGGGCGATCTGGACGCGCAGCATGTCGATGAGCAGATCGCGTGCCGCAATATCGGCGCGGGCGTCGGCAAGGGCGGCGTCACGCTCGGCCAGAAGCGCTTCCAGTGCGGCGATCCGCTGGTCCCGATCGGGGGTAGAGATGCCTGTCGCCGACACTGGAATCTGTTAGCAGATCACCACCGGAATCGCCAGGATAATCCCCGAAAATCCTTGTAAATATGTGCTTTATCAACCTGCTAGAGAAGGCTGCCAAGTCCGTTCCGGACGGCGCCAGTCGATGCCTTCTAGCAGCATCGAAAGCTGTGCCGGGGTCAGATGCACCGCCTCGGTCGCGGTCACCGGCCAGACGAACCGGCCACGGTCCATGCGCTTGGAAAATAGGCACATCCCCTGGCCGTCATACCAAAGCAGCTTGATCAGATCGCCGCGCCGGCCACGAAAGGCGAACAGCGCCCCCGAATGCGGGCTCTGCTTCAGGCTCTGCTGGACCAGCACCGCCAGGCCATCGAAGCCCTTGCGCATATCGGTCGCGCCGCACGCCAACCAGATCTTCGTCGTCGCCGGCAAAGGGATCATCGCGGCAGGATCGCCAGCACCCTGGCAAGGGCGTCGGTGTCAACGCCGGCGTCGATCCGCAGCTTGATGCCCGATGGAAGCTCGATGCAGATCCGGCTGCTCTCGCATGGTGATGATGCAACCGGCGCTGATGGCGGCGATGATGCTGGCGCGGACAACGCTGGCAGCAGTTCAGCGATCGGCGCCATCTCTGCGACCTGAACTTCGGCAAAGGTCGGCCGGACCACCGGCGCCGAATTGCGCAACGCACCCGACATCGCCTCGCGCCGCCACGTGTAAAGCTGACCGCTGCTCACCTCATGGCGTTCCATCGCCGCCCGAACCCGGCCGTCCGGCCCGAACGCGTCGCGCAGCATCTCCAGCTTCTGCTCGACCGTCCAATGTCGGCGCCCGGAAATCCGCCCGATCACCTCGATCCGACTGGTCATACGACCACTCGTATGACCACTACCTTCCTCGCTGCCCAAATCCGACACCAGCACACCCCAGTTCAAAGGGTGGCAAACAGCGCAGCTAGGCCGTCATGCGCAAGGCGGCCTGCAGACCGCGCTTACTCTTAACTTGAGGGTCCCT
>JAAFIT010000488.1 GCA_013298745.1 Sphingomonadales bacterium | reverse complement strand
TTTTTTTTTACCGCGGCTGTCCAGCCTGTGGTGGGAACGCGCCCGGCTGGAACAGTTGCTCGGCCATAACAATGCCGCGCGCGCCAGCCTGACCGCGATGCTGGAAACCACCCATGACACAACGATCTCGCGTCGCATCCAGATCGCGCTGGCGGCCCTGGCCCGATCGGAGAGTTAGACCAACGGCATGGCGATCTCCCGGCTGCCGCCGCGAGTAAGGTTTCTCGTTCTTGGTATTGTCCTCGCTCTAGCCTTTCTTGGTGCTCGCCATTGGTGGCACCACGGCTCAATATATGGCGACTATCGAAGCCATAACGATCTTGCGATAACATTGTCGCGGCCCATGCATGGTGTCTTTGCCTACAAGGACGACAAGGGTCGCTGCGCTCTGTTCTACGGTTATGTGGGGCAGGATAGGACACGGTATCCATATGATCTTGAGGGGTACTCGTGTCAGTCGCGAGCCAAAATTGCCGATTGGAAAGCAAAGATGCTTACCGACGGCACCATCCGGTTTTGGCATGACGATGGTGAAGTATTCGACGCGGTACGCGCCGACCGCTAGAGGCTGACTATAGCCACTAATTTTTACGCCAATGATCGGGATATCTATATGTCGCTTCGCGTCGCGGTCCAGATGGACCCCATCGAAACCATCAATGTCGGCGGCGATTCGTCTTTCGCGCTGATGCTCGAAGGCCAGAAGCGCGGCCACAGCTTTCACCACTACCTCGCCACGGCGCTATCGGCCGAAAATGGCCGGGTCCGCGCCCGCGCGCGGCCGTTGACGGTGCAGGCAGTGGTCGGCGATCATTTCAGCTGGGGCGGTGAAGCCGCGACGATCGATCTGGGCGAAGATGCCGATGTCGTGCTGATGCGACAGGACCCGCCATTCGACATGGGTTACATCACCGCCACCCATCTCCTTGAAATGGTCCAGCACGAAACGCTGGTGGTCAACGACCCCGCCGAGGTGCGCAATGCCCCCGAAAAGCTGTTCGTGCTGCGCTATCCCGACCTCATGCCGCCGACGCTGGTCACGCGCAGCCTTGCCGAAGCGATGGATTTTCGTGCCCGCCACGGCGACGTCGTCGTCAAGCCGCTCTATGGCAATGCCGGAACCGCGGTGTTCCTGATCGACAAGGCCGACGGCAATCTGCCGGCTTTGGTCGAACTGTTCGGCACGGTGTGGAACGAGCCGTTCATGGTGCAGGCGTTCCTCCCGCAGGTCAGCGAGGGCGACAAGCGCATCGTGCTGGTGGATGGTGAGCCGACCGGCGCGATCAACCGCATGCCCAAATCGGGCGAAATCCGTTCCAATCTCGCCGCCGGCGGTGCTGCACATGCCACCGAACTGACGCCGCGCGAGGCGGAAATCTGCGCGCGCATCGGCCCGGACCTGAAGGCGCGCGGGCTGGTATTCGTCGGCATCGACGTGATTGCCGGGCATCTGACGGAAATCAACGTCACGTCACCTACCGGCATCGTCGCTATCGATCGCTTCAACGGCACCAACACCCCGGCGCGCATCTGGGACGCCATCGAGGCGCGACACGCCGCTCGCGGCTGATCAATCCTTCGGCGGCGCGTCGACCCGTTCCCAGGCGCCGAGCACACAGCCGCCATATTCGATCCGCGTGAACGGATCGAACACGACGACGACATCGCCGCGGCACTGGCGGTCCTGCGTCGATCGCGTCACCAGGGCGCGGTTGGGGCCATAGGCCGAACAGGACGGCCCGGTGTTGCGCCACCAGCCCTGGGGGGTGCGGACGAAATAGCCGTGTTCCGCCGAAATGTCCTTGGTACGCATGCTGCGATTTTCGAGACAAAGCTGGGTTTCAGGCGGCTTGTCATCGGCATGGGCAGGCACGGCAGCCGAGAGGCCGATGACGGCGACAAGACCCTGGACGGCAATGGCAAGGCGATAGCTGCGCAACATGTCTCTCTCCTGCCCCCCAAACCTCCTTACCACCGGGCGGCGACCGACGCCAAGGCTGCGACAATGGCGTCGATATGCGTCAGGTGGAGCCAGCGGCCACCATCGGGAACGATCCTGATCGTCGCGCCCGGCAAGGTGGTGCGCCAGAAATCCCGACTGGTTTCGAAATCATACAGCGGGTCATCTGCCCCTGCCATCACCACCCAATCATCGGCAGCGGCCAGCGCCGGTGGCTGCGCCCCGGCGCCATGCGCCTGCATTTCGGCGAGAAAACCCTTCATGCCGAGCGCCGATTGGCGCGACGCCCTGACAATATCGGCAACATTTTCGGGGTCCTCGAACGCGGCTTCGTCGATGGCGCTGCCCGCCACGCTCTGACGTTGCATCCGGGCGATCTGCGCCGATGAGGTTCGGCGCGACAGGATGCGGGCAAACGCCGCCGCCAGCACCGGATTCCCGAAAAACAACGCCTTGCCGCGCCCCATCATTCCGACAAAGCGCGAATCATGGGCGACGGGCGGTTCAGGGCCGATCAGCACGCCGCCGGCGATCCGGCCGGTCAGCGCCGCTGCGGTTGTTACCGCTGCCGTGCTGCCGCCGCGCGCCAGAATGGTACAGCGGTCGATTTCCAGCGCATCGAGGATATCGCTGGCATCGGCGGCGGCTGCGGCAAGGGGATCATCACCCGCCATGTCCGACAGGCCAAAGCCGGGACGATCGAAACTGATCGGCCGCCAGCCGGCAAG
>JAAFIT010000472.1 GCA_013298745.1 Sphingomonadales bacterium | reverse complement strand
GTTGATCGGCTCGCCGATGCCGGGCTGGTCGAACGCCGTGCCGACCCGCTCGACCGGCGGGCGTGGCGGTTGCACCTGACCGATCGCGCCCATCCGATCCTTGCCGAGCTGCGCGTCGTTGCCGATCAGGTGATGGCCGAGACGCTGGCGGGGATCGACGCCGATGATCAGGCATTACTGTCGGACCTGCTGGGCCGGGTGCGTGCCAATCTGGCGCCACGCTTGCCGACAAGCGACGATGATCGCGGCACCGCTCGCCTGATGCGCGCCGGAGGGCAAAGGTGATGAACGCCCGGATCGACCCCGAAAGCCTGGCACGCGCGCCGTCGCGCTGGCGGCGGCCGGTATTGATGCTGGCGGTGCCAGTGCTGCTGGCGCTCGCCGGCCTGTGGGTCTGGCTGGCCAGCGGCGATTCGGTGACCACCGACAACGCCTATGTTCAGCAGGACAAGGTTTCGATCAGCAGCGATGTCACCGGCCGCGTGATTGCCGTTGGCCCGGCGGAAAGCCAGCCGGTCAAGCGCGGCGACGTGCTGATCAAGATCGCGACGCGGCCGTTCGAAATCGCCCTTGCCCAGGCTGACGCCCAGGTTGCCGCCGCCAAGCTGCAAGCTGCCGGGCTGCAATCGGGCACCGTGGGCAAGACCGCCGATGTAGCGGGCAAGCGTGAGGCGCTGGCCTTTGCCCGGCAAGAGCGCGACCGCCAGCAAGCCCTGCTCGCGCAAGGCTTCACCACGCGCGCCCGGGTCCAGGCGACCGAATATGCCACCGCCAATGCCGAGGCCGAACTCGCCTCGGCGCTCGCCGACGAAGCCAGCGCCCGCGCTGCCGCCAATGGCGCCGGTGTCGGCACGCATCCGCTGGTGCTGGCCGCCATGGCGGCGCGCGACAAGGCCGCGTTCGAACTGTCGCGCACCACCATCCGCGCGCCGGCCGATGGCATCGCCAGCCAGACCAGCAAGGTGCTGCCCGGCCAGGTCATCCTTTCCGGCATCCCGACGATGTCGCTGGTGTTGAGTGACCGCCGCTGGGTGGAGGCCAACTTCAAGGAAACCGACCTTGAGCATATGCGCGTCGGCCAGCCCGCCACCATCAAGCTCGATGCTTATCCGGGCAAACCGATCGTCGGCCGCGTCGAAAGCATCGGCGCCGGTACCGGCAGCGAATTTTCGGTGCTGCCGGCGCAGAATGCCACCGGCAACTGGGTCAAGGTCGTCCAGCGCGTGCCGGTACGCATCGCCCTGCCCGACAAGACCGAGGTGCCGTTGATCGCCGGGCTGTCGGCGACGGTGAAGGTGGACACGTCGAAATGACCGCAGCGATGCGGCGGGCCTGACAATGGCAACGGCCGCCCCGGCCCTGCCCGCCCGCGCGCCGGCTAGCCCGCTGGTCATCACCATGGTGGTGATGCTCGGCACCTTCATGACAGTGCTCGATTCGACCATCGCCAACGTCGCTTTGCCGCACATGCAGCCCTCGCTCGGTGCTGCCGCCGACACCATCTCCTGGGTGTTGACCAGCTATATCGTCGCCACCGCCATCGCGACGCCGTTGACCGGCTGGCTGGCCGGACGAATGGGCCGGCGCGAGCTGTTTCTTGCCTCGGTTGCCGCCTTCACCATTGCCTCGATGGCGTGCGGGCTGGCACAATCGCTCGAGCAGATGGTGGTGTTCCGCATGTTGCAGGGTGCCGCCGGGGCGTTTCTGGGCCCCATCGGCCAATCCTATGTGCTGGATGTCTGGCCGCAATCCAAGATCGGCAAGGCGATGGCCTGGTGGGGCGTCGGCATCATGGTCGGCCCGATCCTGGGGCCGGTGATCGGAGCAACGCTGACCGAGAACTTCGATTGGCGCTGGGTGTTCTTCATCAACCTGCCGTTCGGCATCCTGACCTTTTTCCTGGCCGCGGCGCTACTGCCCAAGGTGGAAGGCATCGCGCGCCGCTTCGATCTGCTCGGCTTCACGCTGCTCGGCGTCGGCGTCGGCGCGCTGCAACTCTGCCTCGATCGCGGCCAGCAGCTCGATTGGTTCGCCAGTTGGGAAGTCTGCCTTGAAGCCGGCATCGCCATCGCCGCGCTCTGGGCATTCGGCGTGCATGTCGCGACGGCCGATCATGCGCTGGTCGACCGGCGCATGATCAAGGATCGCAACGTCATGACCGGCTTTGTCTTCATCACGCTCGTCGGCCTGTTGCTGGTCGGCACCACCGCCGTGCTGCCGACGATGCTGCAGACCCTGTTCGGCTATCCGGTGATCGATACCGGCATCCTGCAGATGCCGCGCGGCATCGGCATGATGCTGGCGATGATGGGCGCCGGCCAGATCATCGGCCGCGTCGATCCGCGCCACATCATCGTCGCCGGCCTGGTGACAACGGCGACGGCGATGTGGCTGATGATGCAGTTTGCGCCGGTGATGGGCGCGACGCCCTTTGTCATTTCGGGCTTCTTGCAAGGCGCCGGGCTGGGCCTCGTGTTCGTCCCGCTCAACACCCTCGCCTTTGCGACGCTGCCGGCCGATCTGCGCACCGATGCCTCGGGCTTCTACATGCTGCTGCGCAACCTTGGCGGCTCGATCGGGATCAGCATGACCGTCGGTGTGCTGGCGCGGCAGGCGCAGATCAGCCATGCCGATATCGGCGCGCACTTGTCGATGACCGACATGCCCTGGGCCAATGGCGCCATCGGCAAGGCGATCGGCGGCGACGCGGTGGTGGCGATGCTCGATGCGACGGTCAACAAACAGGCGGCGATGATCGCCT
>JAAFIT010000471.1 GCA_013298745.1 Sphingomonadales bacterium | reverse complement strand
GCCGCAACGCTCGGCAAGCCAGGCCAGCGCCAGATCGAACACCGGCGAATTGACGCCGAACGAGCGGTAATGCGCCGTCATCCGGGCGAAGCTTTCATCGATGCGCCCGGTCGGCAGCGCCAGATCAGCGACCTCGGCAAGAGGAATGCTGTGCAGCCGCGCCAGCACACCGGCGCATTGTTCGGTCATCGCGGCGCGCGCGGCGGCAAAGCCTTCACCCTTCAGCCATTTCGGCGCCAGCGCTTCGCCGTCGATGCGCGCCATCATGAAGCCGGCGCCGAGCCCGTCGCCGGGTTCGAGCACCGCGACAACCTCGGCGACGGGAATGCCATGACCGCCGGCGCGGCTCTGCAAGGCTGCCTGATGCGCCTTGGGCAGGCCGCCCGGCGCTTCGGCGCCAGCGGCGGCGCATTGCAGGATGAGCGGCCAGGGCGCGCCGTCGCGGTCGGCATCGACAGCAAAAGTGGCCGAGGCAGCGCCGCCCGAAAGCGCGACGATGCGGGTCACGGATGCGGCATGGCCGGCACGGGCGAGCACTGCGGCGACCGCTTCGGGCGTCACCTTACTCATGCCGCAACCGTGCATAGGCGATTTCGTCGAACCATTGCCCCTGTTCCTCCCAGCTTTGCAGATGCACCGCCTCGCGCCGGAAGCGCAAGCGTTCGAGCAGGCGTTGGGTGGCGATATTGCGCATATCGGTCTGCGCGACGAGGCGATGGCGACCGCTGGCGAACAACCAGTCGACCATGGCGCCGACCGCTTCGGTGGCAAAGCCTTGGCCGCGCGCCTCCGGCGCAAAGGCAAAACCGATTTCGGCCTGTTGGTTGCGCGGCGTATCGAAATTGACGCCAATATCGCCAAGGAAACGACCATCGCTTCGCGCGCGTACCGCGAATTGCTGCCAGCCGGCCGCATCGATCGCCGGCCGCTGTGCCATCGCGGCGATCAGCGCCTCGGTATCGCTGCGACTCCGCGTCTGCGGGTCGAACGGCATCTGGCCGCGACTGAGGTGAAGTGCGGCTGCATCGGCAGCGACCGCCGGACGCACAACAGTGCGCGCTGTTACAATCTGCCAATCGAGCACGCCGGTTTGTTCCAATCTTTCAACGCAGCACCAAGGCCAAGCCAAACCTGTGGCCCCAGAGCCGCACATTGCCAATAAGCTTCTTGAATCCAACAGGAACCTTGTCATTAATTGCCCGTCATGCGACGGGGCGCGCCCCAGTTTGCCCTCAGCATGTCCCCCGACGTTTGCTGCTGATGGCGGTTGGAGACGCGACTGTGGACTCACCACGGCGCAACGATGTTTTGCCCCCCTTGGGAAGGATTACCATGCGTACCCAGAAGACCTGTTTCCGTGCCGCCCTGCTCACATCGATTGCTTTCGCAGGCGCAGCCCAGGCCCAAACGACCGCCGCCCCCGCTCCTGTCGCCGCTACCGACGAAGAAGACATCATCATCGTCACCTCATCGAAGCGTGCCGCCACCTTGCAGGACACGCCGATCTCGGTCGCCGTCACCACCGGCGCCCAGATCGAACAGGCTCAGGTTCGCGACCTTCTCGATCTCCAGACGCTGGTGCCCAGCTTGCGCGTTTCGCAGTTGCAAAGCTCGGCCAACACCAATTTCATCATCCGCGGCTTTGGCAACGGCGCCAACAACCCCGGCATCGAGCCTTCGGTCGGCGTCTTCATCGATGGCGTCTATCGCTCGCGTTCGGCCGCTCAGATCGGCGATCTGCCGAATCTGGAGCGCGTCGAAGTGCTACGCGGCCCCCAATCGACGCTGTTCGGCAAGAATGCGTCGGCCGGCATCATCTCCATCGTCACCCGCGCGCCGCAGTTCGAATTCGGTGGTTCGGGTGAAGTCTCCTATGGCAATTTCAATGCCATCATCGCGCGCGCCGACATCACCGGGCCGATCAGCGACACCATCGCCTTCAGCATCGCCGGCAACCTCAACAAGCGCGATGGTTATGCGACCGATCTCGCCAGCGGATCCGAATTCAACGAGCGTGATCGCTGGGGCCTGCGCGGCTCGCTGCTGTTCACGCCATCGGAAACGCTCAAGATCCGGCTGATCGCCGATTACGACAAGATCGACGAAAATTGCTGCGCGGTGGTCAATGTCGTCGATGGCCCGACCGGCAACGCCGTGCGCGCGCTTGGTGGCAAGATCGACAGCAACAACCCGCTGGCGCTGTCGAGCACGACCAATTTCGATTCGACCAACCGCATCGAAAACTATGGCTTTTCGGGCCAGGTCGATTGGGAAATCGGCAGCTATGACGCGACCTTCATCGGGTCCTATCGCGGCGTCCGCAGCAACACCAATCAGGATTCGGATTTCACCAGCGCCGATCTGATCGGTCGCAACAGCGCCGATACCTCGATCGATACCTATACCGGTGAAGCCCGGATCGCATCGAACTATGATGGCCCGTTCAACTTCCTGCTCGGCGCCTATTATTTCCATGAAAACATCGATTTCAGCCCGACGCTGACCTTTGGCCGTGATTTCAAGAATTATGCCAATCTGCTCAGCGGTGGCGCCTACAGCGCGCTGGAGCCGACCTTGCGCGCGTTGTTGCCGGGCACACCGGCGGGGACGTTCGGAGGCGCCGGCCAGGGCGTGTTCGAAAATTACGATTACAAGAACCGCGCCATCTCGATCTTCGGTCAGGCCGATTACGAAATTTTCGAAGGGCTGACCTTCACCGCCGGCTTCAACTACACCCGCGACCGCAAGGACGTTGTCAGCAA
>JAAFIT010000470.1 GCA_013298745.1 Sphingomonadales bacterium | reverse complement strand
GTCAGGCTGGGAGGCGGATTCGCTGTCCACCGTCGCAGCCCATGATGTCATCATCGATCACTGCACCTTCACCTGGGGCATCGACGAGAACATGTCCGCCTCCGGCCCGCGCTTTGCCGGCGGTAAGACCGTGGCCGACTGGCGCCGCAACACCAGCCGCAACATCCTGTTTTCCTATAATCTCGCCGCCGAGGGCCTGGCCAATGCCAGCCATCCCAAGGGCGAGCACAGCAAGGGCTCGCTGATCCACGACAATGCCACCGGCATCGTCTTCTGGCGCAACATCTGGGCGCACAATGTCGAGCGCTCACCGCTGTTGAAGGGCGGCGCACAGGCGGTGATGGTCAACAATCTGATCTATGATCCCGGCCTTCGCGCGGTGCATTACAATCTGATGGCGCTCGAATGGGTGGGGCAGCCCTATGTCGAGGGCCGGTTGACGGCGATCGGCAATGTGCTGCGCGGTGGCCCATCGACCGCTGCCGGCTTGCCGTTCCTGATGCTGGGTGGTGACGGCGACTTGCGCTTTTATGGCCGCGACAATCTCGCGGTCGACAAGTTCGGTGCGCCATTGCCGATGTTCGGTCGCTATGGCGAGACCCGCGCTGCCCTGATTACTGCCGAAACCCCCGATCCTCTGCCCGCCGGCGTGACGGTGCTGCCGGCGCGCGACGTCGAAACCCATGTCCTCGCCAATGCCGGGGCCCGGCCGTGGGACCGCGATGCCGATGATATTCGCGTGCTGTTCTTCATCGCCGAAGGTCGCGGCGCCATCATCGACGATGAAGCAACTGTTGGCGGCTATCCCAAACAGGCACCAACCGCGGCAAAGTTTGTCGAAGCCGACTGGAATCTCGCCGATATGACGCCGAAATCCGGGCTGTATCCGGGGCAAAAGACACCGACTCCGCAGGAAAAACTGTCGGAACGCGATGCCGCGATGCGGGCAAGCCAGCCAAGATGATCGCTCTGCTGTTGCTTGCCGGGCTCGCTGCGCCGCCAATGGTGGTGATTGACGAGCGGCAAACGCTGGTTCGTGAGCCGCCGCCGCATGCCGGTAGCGGCATGAGCAGTGCCTGGCGGATGAGCGACAGCGTCCCGAACCGCACGATGGAGTTCCGCAAACGCGCACTCGACCCTGGTGCCGCCATCGGCCTTCATGTTCTCGGCCATGACGAGGTTTATTATGTCGTCTCCGGCTCCGGCATCGTCACCTCCGATGGCGTGCAAAAGACGCTGTCGCCCGGCATGGCGGCGTATCTTTACCGTGGCGCCAATGTCGGGATGGCGCAAACCGGGGCTGAACCGCTGGTGCTGATCATCAGCTATCCGGTGGCGAAGCCCTGAACGTCGCGTCAGGTCCCCGGTTGCACATAGGGAACGCGCGCGAACAACTCGCGTTGCCAACGCCGTGGATCGTTTTCCACATGTGATTGCGCATCAAAAATCATCGTTGCGCGCGTGTCGGTGCGATATTGCGACCAGTCGCATGTCCCTTTTTGGGCGAATCCCACGAATACTGCCATCATTGCAGCACTCGCCAGCGCCGCAGCAGGGCTGTTGCCGGTCGGTGACGACGGGTGCGCGAACGTACCGAACGCGAGCGCGATGTCCATCGTATGCGGTGCGCCCATCTCGGGCCGCGCCGGATCGGTGAAATCGAGTTGATAAACCCATGTCGGGGTATCGGCGGCGGCGCGTGCCTGTGCTTCCTCGACCTGTCCGCGCCAGCTGCGGCCCGCCGTGACGGCGTCCCACAGCACCTCGCGCGGCGTCCATTTCGGGTAGCGCGCGCGATATTGCGCCACCACCCATTCGGGGTGGATGTCGACTCGCAGCTCCGGCGCCATGATCGCGGCCAGATTGTCCCAGGTCAGCCCCTGCACTTTGGGTGACTCCGGCGGCAGAAAGGCCCGGGCTTCGTCCCGCGTGTTGCCGAGCAGCATCGGAATCGCATGGGATTGCGGGTTGGCATCGGGCCAGAAGGGGTGACGGACAAGGCTGCGCATATCGAGCACCGGGCCGAAATAGACGCCGCCACCGAGGATCGGGTCGGTCGCGGCCAGTGCCTCGACCAGCGCTTCCACCGGCGCCGTCACAGGGTCGCGGCCCAATTTGCCCAAATATGCCCGCGTTCGCGCCGTCGCATTGAGAGGACCAGACGCCGTGACCTGCTGGCCGCTCATGGTGATAGCGCGCTGAAACAGCCCGCGCGCCGCCGGCATCCCCATCAGCGTGGCAATCTTGGCCCCGCCGCCCGACTGGCCGAACACCGTGATATTGCCCGGATCGCCGCCGAACGCCGCGATATGGTCGCGAATCCACTGCAATGCGAGCACCAGATCGAGTTGTCCGGCATTGCCGCTGTCGGGGAAGCGCGGATCGAGCCGCTCTAGATAGAGGTAGCCCAGCGCATTGAGGCGGTGGTTGACGGTGACAACGACGACATCCTGGCCCGCGAGCACGGCACCATCGTTGAGCGGATCGGTGCTGCTGCCGTTCGAATAGGCGCCACCGTGAATGTAAACCATGACCGGTTCACGCGCTGTGATGCGGATTTCAGGCGTCCAAATGTTGAGGAACAGGCAATCCTCGCTCTGCGGCTGGTAGCGCGCGGTTGATTGCGGCGCGACAGGACCGAAATCAGTGGCGGACATGCGTTTTTGAGGGTGTCTTTCGGCGACGGGCGGCCGAAAACGTGCCGCGCGACCGTAGCGGATGCCCTTGAAACTGTGGATTCCTTGGCGTCTAGTGCCGACAAAGAC
>JAAFIT010000047.1:4299-10575 GCA_013298745.1 Sphingomonadales bacterium | reverse complement strand
TCCGGCGGCTGCTGCAACGCCGGTTCAACAAAGCCGTGGCCATCACGCGTGCCATGTTTGGCTTAGGTCCCGCCAGTTAGACCGTTAACTCGAATATTGACCGCGGGGCCATGCCCCGTGCATGGCGTTTTCATTGTGTCCTGTGAATTTTTGGAGTTCGGGCGTATGACCACCACCAAGACGGCCTTGCTGGCCTCAGCGACATTGTCCCTGCTTGCGCTTGCCGCCTGCGATCGCGGTGCCAAGCCCCCGGAAGGCCAGGTTGTTGCTACTGTCGACGGCATGGAAGTGACTGTGCATGAATTGAACGCTGAAGTTGCCGGCCTTGGCGCCCGCACCAGCGGCGCCCCCGCCAAACTGGTCGAATCCGTTGCTCTCCAGCGCGTTATCGAACGCAAGATGCTCGCGAAGGAAGCCAGCAAGCTCAAGCTCGACAAGAACCCGCAGTTCCTGCTGGCCAAGGAACGCACCGACGAAAACCTGCTGGTGCAGGCCCTGCAGGCCGATATCCAGCAAAAGGTGCCCCCGGCAACGCGCGAAGCGGCCCAAAAATATGTTGCCGAGAACCCGGCCGTGTTCGGCGACCGCAAGGTCTTCACGCTCGATCAGATCCAGTTCCTGCGCCCGGCCAACATCGACCAGTTGCCGCTCAAGGACGCCAAGACGATGGCCGAAGTCGAACGCGTGCTGATCGACGCCAATATCGAATATCGCCGTGCGCCGCAGCAGCTCGATTCGCTGGTGATCAATCCGGAATTGACCAAGGAAATCCTCAAGATCTCGGCGACGGCCAATGGCGAGCCGTTCATCTTCAGCGATCAGCCCGCCGGCGCACCGGCGCCGATCATCTATGTCAACAACATCACCAATACCGCCACGCAACCGTTCACCGGCGAACGCGCCATCGGCTATGCCCAGAACATCCTGCAACGCCAGGACGTGCAGAAGCGGTTGGCTGCGGAACTGAAGCGCATTCAGGATAGCTACAAGGCGAAGATCGTTTACGGGAAGGGTTATTCCGCCCCGGATCCGAAGAAGTTCCAGGAAGCCGCCGCGGCGGCCGCGTCTGCTGCCGCTGCTGGCGCCGCTGCCACCGCCAAACCGAATGCACTCGGCGCGCCGCGAGTGGCGGCAGAGCCCGCAGCCGGCGTCGCGACACCAACGGGCATCACCAAGCCGACGGTTGCCGCGCCCACCAATTGACGCATCGCAATCTGCCCGACAGCCTGACGGAAATCCGCCTTTGAAAACACTTCGCATCGGGCTGCTTTGGCATTCGGCCGCCGCCGGCAATCTGGGTGTCGGCGCGCTGAGCGTTGGCAACATCGCGCTGGCGCGCGCCGCTGCCGACCGCGCTGGCGTCCGCCCGGAATTCACCCTGTTCGGCGGGCGCGAGACGGGGCCGGTCTACATTACCGACAGCGACACCCAGATCCGGGTGATCGACGGGCGCTACATGACATCGCCGGGTGGCTATCTTGCCGATGTTCGTCACCAGGACATCATGCTCGACATTGGCGCCGGCGACAGCTTTGCCGACATTTATCCCGACAAGCGCTTCGCCTATATGTTCGCCACCAAGGCCATCGCGCTGCTCGCCGGCAAACCGCTGATCCTGTCGCCCCAGACGATCGGCCCGTTCAGTCGGCAGCCGCACACCCGCCTCGCCGCCTGGGCCTGCACCAAGGCAAAGCTGGTTTTTGCCCGCGATCCGCTGTCGATGGCCGTGGTGCGGCAGATGGCGCCCAAAGCCAATGTCAGCCAGGTGATCGATGTCGCCTTCATGCTGCCTTATGACAAGCCGGCACCATCCGCGGCCGGCCCGTTGCGTGTCGGCATCAATGTCTCCGGCCTGCTGATGAGCGGCGGCTACAGTGGCAACAACGATTACAGCCTCGGCTTTGATTATCCGGCGATGACCAGGGCCTTGATCACCGCGTTTCTGGCCATGCCGGGTGTTGAGGTGCTGCTGGTGCCCCACGTCAATGCGCCAGACCTGCCACGCGACGATGATGGCGCCGCAATCGACGCTTTGGTCAGCGCGTTTCCCAAGGCTGTGCGTGTGCCGAACTTCACATCGCCATCCGCGGCGAAGAGCTTCATCGCCGGGCTCGATTTCCTTGTCGGTGCCCGCATGCATGCCACCATTGCCGCCTATTCGGCCGGTGTTCCGGTGGTGCCGATCAGCTACAGCCGGAAGTTCGAGGGCCTGTATGGCGGGCTGCGCTATCCCTGGGTCGTCAACGCCAAGGGCATGGACACCAAGACCGCCGTCGCCTTTGTCCTCGACGCCTTTGAAAAGCGCGCCGTGCTGGCCACCGACATCGCCAAGGGCAAGCCGGTGATCGAAAAGGGGCTTGAAGACTATACAGCGGCACTGGCCAGCCAATTCGCCGCCGCAGCGAAATGAAGACCCTGAGGCTGTCGGTGGTTGCGCCCGACGCAGCGCACCGCTATCGCCACGGCGCGCGGCCGGCGGTGTCCGACACCATGGCTCGGCGGGCCCGTCTTGACGCGCAGCCGGCCTGAGCCGGCATAGCTTTTGCGGGAGCAGACATGACAACGGGCACAACAGGCAGGCGCGGCATCATCCTGGCCGGCGGATCGGGCACGCGGCTTTACCCGCTCACCAAGCCGGTCTCCAAGCAGTTGATGCCGGTCTATGACAAGCCGATGATCTATTATCCGCTGTCGGTCCTGATGCTCGCCGGCATCCGCGAGGTGCTGATCATCACCACCCCGCACGACAGCGCTGCCTTTCGGGGCCTGCTCGGCGACGGTTCGGACTGGGGTATGCACATCGATTATGCCGTGCAGCCCGAGCCCAAGGGCCTGGCACAGGCCTATCACATCGGCGCGGATTTCGTTGGCGACCGGCCCTCGACGCTGATCCTCGGCGATAACATCTTCTACGGTCACGGCCTGCCCAACCTGCTTGCCCATGCCTCGGCGCGCAGCGAAGGCGCCACGGTGTTCGGCTATTATGTCAAGGACCCGCAGGCCTATGGCGTCGTCTCCTTCGACGCCGCCGGCCGCGCCGAAACCATCGAGGAAAAGCCCGCGAAACCGCGCAGCAACTATGCCGTTACCGGTCTCTATTTCTATGATGGCGACGCCGTTCAGTTGGCGCGCGAGGTCAAACCTTCGGCGCGCGGCGAACTGGAAATCACCGATCTCAACCGCATGTATCTCGAAGCCGGCAAATTGAATGTCGAACTGATGGGTCGCGGCTTTGCCTGGCTCGATACCGGCACGCATGGCTCGTTGCTCGATGCCGCCATGTATGTCCGCATTGTCGAGGAACGTCAGGGTCTGAAGATCTGCTGCCCCGAAGAAATTGCCTGGCGACAGGGCTTCATCGACGCCGAGCAGCTGGCGCGGATAGCCGAGCCGCTGCGCAAATCGGGTTATGGCGAGTATCTGCTCGCCCAATTGAAAATGGCGGGCTGAACCACGGCATGGCGCAGCCATCATCCAAATCTCCGGTATCAGCGGCGCTTGCCCGCGTCGAGCGCGGCCAGACCTGCACCGGCTGCGGGCTTTGCGCCGCCATCGCGCCGGGCGCCATCACCATGGCAATGCGCCCCCCGGGCTATCTGCGCCCGCAGCAATCGGCGCCGATCACCGAAGCGCAGGACGCCGCCATTGCTGCCGCCTGCCCCGGCATCATCGTTGATGAACGCCCCGAAGCCGGCGCACCGGTTGATGATGCCTTGTGGGGCCGCTCCTGGTTCACCGGCACCGCCCATTCGACCGACGCCGCGCTACGCCATCAGGCGAGTTCAGGTGGCGGCATTTCGGCGCTGCTGGTCCATGCGCTTGCAACCGGCATGGTCGATTTCGTCGTGCAGACCGGCGCCGATCCGTTGCTGCCGACCGCAAATATTACGGTTGCCTCGACCAATCGTGACGACGTGTTTGCGGCTGCCGGCTCACGCTATACCGCCTCGGCTCCACTTGCCGATCTCGAAACCTGGTTGGCACGCGGCCGCTTCGCCTTTGTCGGCAAACCCTGTGACGTGTCGGCGCTGCGCGCCCGGGCACGGCAGGATGCCCGCATCGATGCGCAAGTGCCGCTGATGCTGGCGTTTTTCTGCGCCGGCATCCCCAGCGCCGCAGGCACCGGGCGCATCCTCGATCGCCTTGGCGTCAAGCCAGACGATGTCGCCACCTTCCGCTATCGCGGCGATGGCTGGCCGGGCTTTGCAACAGCGACGCTAAAGGACGGCAGCCAGAAGCGCATGAGCTATGCCGACAGCTGGGGCGACATCTTGTCGAAGGAAGTTCAGTTCCGCTGCAAGATCTGCGCCGATGCCATCGGCAATTCGGCCGATATCGCCTGCGCCGATGCCTGGATCGGCGATGAAAAGGGCTATCCCAGCTTTGAAGAGCGCGACGGCCGCAGCCTGATCATCGCGCGCAGCGCCAATGGCAAGGCGGTGCTCGATGCTGCCCGCGCCGCCGGACGCATCGAAACCCAGCCGCTCGACATGGCGCAAATCGCGCTGATGCAGCCGTCTCAGGCGCGGCGGAAAAAGGAAATCGTTTCGCGCCTCGCCGCCGTCGCGGTGACGGGGCGGCCGTATCCCCGCTATCTCGGCCTGCAAATCGGCGCCGCCGCGCGCCTGGCACCGGCCAAACAGCATTTGCGCAGCTTTGCCGGCCTTGTCCGGCGCCTTGTCCAGGGACGTGCCTGATGAACGTCATTGAAACCGCACTGCCTGGCGTCATGCTGATCGAGCCGAAAGTGTTCGGCGATGATCGCGGCTTCTTCCTCGAAAGCTGGAATGCTGCTGCCTTTGCCGCGGCAGGCCTCGATATTGCCTTTGTGCAGGACAACCACAGCCGCTCGGCGTGCGGTGTTCTGCGCGGCCTGCATTATCAACTCGGCACGCCGCAGGGCAAATTGGTGCGCGTCACGTCAGGCGCGGTGTTTGATGTCGCCGTTGATGTCCGCCGCTCCAGCCCGCATTTCGGCAAATGGGTCGGCTATGAACTGTCGGACGCCAACAAGCGCATGCTTTATGTGCCGCCAGGCTTTGCCCATGGCTTTCTCGTTCTCTCCGAAACCGCCGATTTCCTTTACAAGTGCACGACGCTGTACAACCCGCCGACCGATCGCGGCATCCGCTTCGATGATCCGGCGATCGGCATCGCCTGGCCCGATGTCGGCATCGCGCCGATGCTGTCGGGCAAGGATGCCGTCGCGCCGATGCTGGCCGATGCTGAGGTGTTCGCATGAAGCTGCTCATCGCCGGGGCCGGCGGCCAGTTGGGCCGGGCGTTGCAGGCACGAGGTGCCCGCCGGCGCCAGCGTCATCGCGCCGCCTGAAGCTGAATTCGACATCACCAACCCGGCGCAGGTCGCAGCGGTCGTCGCCGCTTCGGGCGCGACACACCTCGTCAACGCCGCCGCCTATACCGCCGTCGACAAGGCCGAAAGCGACCTTGAAACCGCGCGACGGATCAATGTCGAAGCCGTCGCCATCCTTGCCGATGCGGCGCGTGCCGCCGGCCTCAAATTCGTCCATGTCTCGACCGATTTCGTCTTCGATGGCCGGTCAAGCATGCCCTATGCCCCCGACGCGCCGACCAATCCGCTCGGCGCCTATGGCGTCACCAAGCGCGATGGCGAGCTTGCCGCCGGGGCCGATGCCCTGATCGTCCGCACCGCCTGGGTCTATGCCGCGGTCGGCAGCAATTTCGTCCACACCATGTTGCGGCTGATGCGCGAGCGCGACGAACTGCGCGTCGTTGCCGATCAGATCGGCACCCCCACCCACGCTGCCAGCCTGGCCGGGGCGATCTGGACGCTCGCCGCTCATGGCGCCACCGGCACCTATCACTGGACCGATGCCGGCGCCGCCAGCTGGTATGATTTCGCCGTCGCCATTCAGGAAGAAGCGCTCGCCCGTGGGCTGCTGACCCTTGCCATCCCGGTGATCCCGATCCGCACGGCGGATTACCCGACACCGGCAGCGCGGCCGAATTACAGCGTTCTCGACAAGACGACGACCTTCGCCATCACCGGCCCGGCCCGCCATTGGCGCGACGAGTTGCGTGACTGCCTCACTTCGATGCAGGACTGACCCTATGAGCCATCTTCTCGTCACCGGCGGCGCCGGCTTCATCGGCGCCAATTTTGTGCATTATTGGCGGACGCATCACCCGGCCGACACGGTGACGGTGCTCGATGCCCTCACCTATGCCGGCAACCGCGCCAATCTGGCCGGCGCCAACAGCGTGCAACTGGTGGAAGCCGATATCCGCGACACGG
>JAAFIT010000047.1:0-4289 GCA_013298745.1 Sphingomonadales bacterium | reverse complement strand
GTCGAAAACCTGCTGCGCGACCAGAATATCGACACCATCGTGCATTTCGCGGCGGAATCGCACGTCGATCGTTCGATCCACGGCCCGGCGGCGTTCGTCGAAACCAATGTCATCGGCACGATGAACCTGTTGACGGCCGCCCGCGCCGTCTGGTTGGCCGATGGCGGCAAGCCGCACCGCTTCCACCATGTCTCGACCGATGAAGTCTATGGCACTTTGGGGCTCGAGGATCCGGCGTTCAACGAGAACACGCCCTATGCGCCGAACAGCCCCTATTCGGCATCAAAGGCTGCCAGCGATCACCTGGTTCGGGCCTGGCACCACACCTATGGCCTGCAGGTGACAACCTCGAACTGTTCGAACAACTATGGCCCCTACCAGTTCCCCGAGAAGCTGATCCCGCTGTTCCTGATCAATGCGCTGCACGGCCGGCCGCTGCCAATCTATGGCGATGGCATGCAGATCCGCGACTGGCTGCATGTCGAGGACCATTGCCGCGGCATCGAGGCCGTGCTGCAAAAGGGCCGCGTCGGCGAAACCTATTGCATCGGCGGTGGCGCCGAATTGCCCAATATCACCGTCATCAACACGCTCTGCGCAGCCGTTGATGCCGCCTTTGCCAAGGATCCGGCGCTTGCGGCGCGCTTCCCCGATGCCCCCGCCGCCAGAGGCATCCCCACCACGTCGCTCAAAACCACCGTCGCCGATCGCCCCGGCCATGATCGTCGCTATGCCATCGACGAGACCAAGGCGCGGGTCGAGCTTGGCTATGCCCCGGCACGCAGCTTCGAACAGGGCTTTGCGGCAACGCTGGCCTGGTATCTCGCCAACGAAAGCTGGTGGCGCGACGTGCTTGACGGCAGCTACCGCAATTGGGTCGAAACCAACTACGCGGCGCGCTAGCAACGGTTTTGCCTGACAATTACAGCAAGGCCGCGCTACACCGGTCGCCATGGTCCTGACGCGCCCGATTTCCGCCATCCGGCATTTCCTCAACACCGAAGCGGCCGGTGGCTATGTGCTGATGGGTGCGGCCGCCGCGGCGATGGTCGTCGCCAACTCGCCGGCGTCAGAAGCCTATTTTCACGGCCTGCATGTCAAGCTCGGCAGCCTGTCGCTGCTGCACTGGATCAACGACGGCCTGATGGCGCTGTTCTTCCTGCTCGTCGGGCTGGAGATCAAACGCGAATTCATCGCCGGCGAAATGTCGTCCTGGTCGCGCCGCATCCTGCCCGGTGCCGCAGCACTCGGCGGCATGGTGGCGCCGGCGCTGATCTATCTCGCCGTCAACGCCGGCATTCCGGCCAACCATGATGGCTGGGCGATCCCGGCGGCGACCGATATCGCCTTTGCGCTGGGGGTGTTGGCATTGCTCGGCAGCCGCGTGCCGGTATCGCTCAAACTGCTACTCACCGCCATCGCCATCATCGATGATCTTGGCGCCATCGTCATCATCGCTGTCGCCTATACGAGCCACCTCGATTTCGGCGAGCTTGCCCTTGCCATAGCGGGCATCGGCGTGCTCGCTGGCCTCAATCGCTTCGGCGTCAAATCGCTCATCCCCTATCTGCTGATCGGCGTCTTTGTCTGGTATGAAGTGCTGCTCTCGGGCGTTCATGCGACCCTCGCCGGCGTGGCGGTGGCCCTCACCATTCCCTTGGGGCCCGCCTCGCACATGGCACATGACGAGGATTCGCCGTTACTGCGGCTTGAACACGCGCTGGCACCGATCACGGCCTTTGTCATCATCCCCATCTTCGGCTTCGCCAACGCCGGGGTCGATCTGCGCGGCATGGGGCTCGGCGCTGTCGTTGCGCCGGTGCCGCTCGGCATTGCGCTCGGCTTGCTGATCGGCAAGCAGGTCGGCGTGCTTGGCGCCATCGCTGCGATGGTGCGCGCCGGTTGGGCCGAACTGCCCGATGGTGCCAGCTGGCGGCAGGTCTGGGGCCTCGCCATCCTGTGCGGCATCGGCTTCACCATGAGCCTGTTCATCGCCGCTCTCGCCTTTGGCGAGGGCACGGCGCAGGATTCGGCCGCCAAGATCGGCATTTTGGCCGGCTCAATCCTGTCGGCGCTGCTTGGCTATCTGCTGTTGTCGCGCAGCAATCGTGCGGCATGATCCGACGCTACGCTCGTTTTGCCGGCTTTCTCATGACCTTCTTGGGCGTCATGCTGCTGGCATGGCGGCCGCTCGGCATGGTCCCGGCGGTGCTTATCGGCTTTGACGCCGGCGTGCTGGTGTTCTTCGCGACACTCGTCAGCCTGTTCAGCGGGGGCACCGCGGCCTCGATGCGTCAGCGGTCACAGGCCAACGAACCCGATCATCATTTGCTGCTCTGGCTGGCGCTCGGCATCGCCGCCGTTACCATCACCGCAGTCTGGGCCGAAGTTCTTGCCATTTCCGCCAACAAGGAGGGCGACAACCGCGCCATGCTGCTATTGGCGACGACCAGCCTCGCCCTGGCCTGGGCGTTCGCCAACACCCTTGGCGCCATCCACTACGCCCATCTCTGGTATCTGCGCGGCCCGGACGGCAAGGATACCCGCGGTCTCGATTTTCCGGGCGATGAAGCCCATCCCGATTATTGGGACTTCATCTATTTCACCACCGTCCTCAGCATGACCTTTCAGGTGTCGGACGTGACGATTTCGGCACGGCCGATCCGGCGCCTGGTGATCGTCCACGGGCTGGTGGCGTTCCTTTTCAACATCAGCGTCATCGCGCTGTCGGTCAGCGTGGTGACCGGCGTCCTGACCGGGTAAGCATCAGGACGCGCAGGCATCAGCCAAGGTTGGCGCGCAACATCCAGGCGGTCTTTTCATGCACCTGCATCCGCTGCGTCAGCAGATCGGCGGTCGGCTCGTCATGGGCGGCATCGGCGAGCGGGAAGATACTGCGTGCGGTCCGCACCACGGCAAGCTGGTCTTCTGCCAAAATGCGCACCATTGCATCGGCGGTCGGGTTGCCCTCGGCTTCGGCAATCGTCGACAGCTTGGCAAAGGCCGAATAGCTGCCCGGTGCCGGCACACCCAAGGCCCGGATGCGTTCGGCGATCAGATCCACCGCCAGCGCCAATTCGGTATATTGGCCTTCGAACATCAGGTGCAGCGAATTGAACTGCGGCCCGGTGACGTTCCAGTGGAAGTTATGCGTCTTCAGATACAGCGTATAAGTGTCCGCCAGCAGTCGCGACAGGCCGCCGGCAATGGCCAGGCGCTGCTTGTCGTCGATCCCGAGATCAATTGCGGCAGCCGATGCTTTTTTGGCTGATTTGGCCATGTTCGTCTCCTGTTTGGTGTGGCGCGATTCTAGGCGCATCGGCGATGGCGTCCACCGCAAAAAATCGGTCAACGCCATCGCCATTTTCGCAACCAGCCGCCTAGCGACAGGTCACATTGCCACGATCGATTGAATTGCCAAGGATTGCACCAAGGCCACCGCCAAGGATCGATCCCAGCGTTTTTGAACCACCCGGCGCGATAACATTGCCGAGCACGCCGCCGCCGAGCGCACCGATGATCAGGCCGGTCGTGCCATCGCTGCGGCGGCAATAATAGCGATTGTCCTGGCCGCGATAGATGCGATCATTGGCGCCGAGCCGGCGGGTTTGGTTGCCGCCGCCGCGATAATAATTGTCGGCGTAATAGCCATTATAGCGTGGGTCGGGGCGGTTGTAGCTGTAGCCGCGGCCCCGCTGCCAGTCGCGCGCATCGTCGCGGCGGTCATCACGCCGGCTATCGTCGCGGCGGTTGTCGCCGTGCCGGCCGTTGTCACGATGGTCCCGGCCGCGCTTGTCATCGTCGCCCCAACTGACGGGCTGAAAGCGGTCGCGATCGGAACTGTTGCCATAGGGCGCGCTTGCAAAGCCCCAGCCGGATGGATCCGGATGGGCGCTGGCAGGAACCGCGCTACCGACAATTGCCAGCGCCGCCAATGAAATCAGGGATGTGCGCATGGGGGCTGTCCTTTGTTGAGGGACAGCTTCAATGCGCCGACCGTCATGCAGGTTGCATGAACGGCAACGACAGCCTGAGTTCACAAAACCGGGACCGGCGCAAAAGCGCCGGCGTCAGCTCAATCCTTCTTGAGCCCGAAACCCGAGAAGCGCTTGTTGAAGCGGGCCACCTGGCCACCGGCATCCATCATCTTGCCGGCACCACCAACCCAGGCCGGGTGCGACGTCGGATCGATATCAAGGGCCAGCGTATCGCCTTCCTTGCCATAGGTCGAACGCGTCACATATTCGGTGCCATCGGTCATCTTGATGGTGATGCGATGATAATCGGGG
>JAAFIT010000469.1 GCA_013298745.1 Sphingomonadales bacterium | reverse complement strand
AGTGGATCGGCTCGCAGCTTTACACCCGCTATCTCTACGTCTTCCAGGCGGCCGGATTGGTGCTGCTGGTGTCGATGATCGGTGCCATTGTGCTCACTCATCGCCAGCGGGTTGGCACAAAACGCCAGAATATCGGCACGCAGGTGGCGATGACGCCGGCCAAAGCGGTGCGCAAGGCCCAGCCGGGCGTCGGCCAGGGGGTCGAACTGTGATCGGCCAAAAAATATGATAGGTCTTACCCATTATCTCGCCGTTTCGGCGGCACTTTTCGTGCTCGGCGTGCTCGGAATCTTCATCAATCGCAAGAATGTCATCATCATTCTGATGTCGATCGAGCTGATTCTGCTCGCTGTGAACATCAATTTCGTCGCCTTTTCGGCCTATCTCCAGCAGGTTCATGGCCAGATTTTCGCGATGTTCGTGCTCACCGTGGCAGCCGGCGAGGCAGCAATCGGCCTCGCCATCCTGGTTATCTACTTCCGCAACCGCGGCACGATCGCGGTTGACGGCACCGACATGATGAAGGGCTGAGCCAAACGTGATTCAGCTTCTCGTCTTTTTGCCCTTGATCATGGCGCTTGTCGCAGGTCTAGGCGGCAAGATCATCGGAAAGGTGCCGGCAAAGATCGTCACGACCGGCGGTTTGTTCGTCTCGGCCGGGCTTTCCTGGGTGGTTTTCACGCAGTTCTGGCTGAATGGCGCGGCGCCATACACGGTGCAGGTGCTCGATTGGATCCAGTCCGGCGATCTTTCGGTGCATTGGGCGCTGAAAGTCGACGCCTTGACCGCTGTCATGCTGGTGGTTGTCACCTCGGTTTCGGCGCTCGTCCACCTCTACAGTTGGGGTTACATGGACGAAGATCCGTCGCAGCCGCGGTTCTTTGCCTATCTGTCGCTGTTCACCTTCGCGATGTTGATGCTGGTGACCGCCGATAACCTCGTCCAGATGTTCTTCGGTTGGGAAGGCGTCGGCCTCGCATCCTATCTGCTCATCGGCTTCTGGTACCACAAACCCAGCGCCAATGCGGCGGCGATCAAGGCGTTTGTCGTCAATCGCGTCGGGGATTTCGGCTTCTCGCTTGGCATTTTCGCTACCTTTATGGTGTTCGGCACCGTCTCGATCGACGCCATTCTCGCCGCGGTGCCGGGGCAGGCGGGTGCAACCTTCTCGTTCCTCGGTGCGCGCGTCGATGTGATGACGACCCTTTGCCTGCTGCTTTTCATCGGCGCGATGGGAAAGTCGGCGCAATTGGGGCTGCACACCTGGCTTCCGGACGCGATGGAAGGCCCGACACCGGTTTCGGCGCTCATCCACGCTGCCACCATGGTCACCGCCGGCGTGTTCATGGTGTGCCGCCTGTCGCCGATGTTCGAAGCCAGCCCGACGGCGCAGACGGTTGTCACCGTGATCGGCGCCGCGACCGCGCTTTTCGCCGCGTCGGTGGCGCTGGTGCAGACCGATATCAAGCGCGTCATCGCCTATTCGACCTGCTCGCAACTCGGCTACATGTTCTTCGCGGCCGGCTCGGGTGCCTATGGCGCAGCGATGTTCCACCTCTTCACCCACGCTTTCTTCAAGGCGCTGCTGTTCCTTGGCGCCGGCTCGGTCATCCACGCCATGCATCATGAGCAGGACATGCGCTTCTATGGCGGCCTGCGGAAGCATATCCCCATCACCTTCGCGCTAATGACCATCGGCACGCTGGCGCTGACCGGGTTCTTCTTCACCGCCGGCTATTATTCGAAGGACGCCATCCTCGAAGCCGCCTTCGCCAATGGCCTGACGGCGTCGCAAGCGGCGTTCTTTGTCGGGGCTTTGGTAGCCCTGCTGACGAGCTTTTACTCGTGGCGGCTGGTGTTTCTCACCTTCTACGGCATGCCACGCTGGGCGGGTTCGGAGCATATCCAGCACGCGATGCATGATTCCCATGGTCACCACAGCCATGATGACCATCACGTCGACCATCATCACGCAGCGCCTGCCACCGGTGACGCCGGCTACCACCCACACGAAAGCCCGCTTTCGATGTTGATCCCGCTGTTCGTGCTTGGTGCCGGCGCACTGTTCGCCGGCTGGATCTGGCACGAAAGCTTTGTCGGCCCCGAAGCCGGCGCGACCTTCTGGAAGGGCAGCATCGCCTTCCGCGAGCATCTGATGCACGCCATGCACGAAGTTCCGGCCTGGGTGGTCTGGACACCGTCGCTGGCGTTCTTCCTCGGCCTCATCGGCGCCTATCTCGCCTATCTGCGCAGCCCCGAATTGCCGGGCAAGGTCGCAGGCGCGGTGCCGGCGCTTTATGCCTTCCTCACCCACAAATGGTATTTCGACGAACTCTATGACGCCATCTTCGTGCGGCCGTCGTTCGCCATCGGCCGTTTCCTCTGGGTGCGTGGTGATCAGGGCATCATCGATCGCTTCGGCCCCGATGGCGCCGCCGCCGTCGTGGCAGGCGGTGCCCGCGCGGCGAAGCGTTTCCAGTCGGGCTATGTCTATACCTATGCGCTTGTGATGCTGATCGGTCTTGCCGCGGCGGCGGCTTGGTTCGTGCCCTCGGGCTTCATGTTGGGAGGCCGCTGATGTTGCTTTCCACCATGATCCTGCTGCCGGTGCTGGTCGCAGTGGTGCTGGTTTCGATGCCGGGAGTCGATGCGGCGCGGGCGCGGGTGCTCGCCCTCGTCACTACCAGCGTCGAATTCGTCCTTGGCCTTATGCTCTGGCAGGGTTTCGACAATGCCGGCCAGGCCTTTCAGTTCGTTGAATATGTGCCGCTGTTT
>JAAFIT010000468.1 GCA_013298745.1 Sphingomonadales bacterium | reverse complement strand
ATGCCGCCATGCTCGGTCGCCCAATAGCTGTTGATGTATTGCGACGTCACATGCTCCATGCCGAACGCCTGCACCGGCGGCGAGCAAGGCTCGGCGCAGAAGGTGGCGACGCGAAGCCCCTTCAGATCGTAATTCTGGATGTCCTTGAGGTTCTGCGGGTCCGACATGACGGCCTTGAGGAACGTCACGCCAGCCTTGAAGATCGTCACGCCGTGGCGCTCGATCATCGCGGCAAAGCGCCCCGAATGCGGGAATACCGGCGCGCCTTCGCCGAGCACCGTCGTCACCCGTGTCAGCAGCGGCGCCGAAATCATATAGCTCTGGCCGGTGATCCAGCCCGGATCGGCAACAACATAAAGCACATCGCCCGGCCGCGCATCGAACGCCACCTTCATCGTTTCGGCAATGCCGGCGGCGTAGCCACCATGGACATGGACAACGCCCTTGGGCTTGCCGGTCGAACCCGAGGTGTAGATGAAGAACATCGGATATTCGGCATCGACCGCAAGAACCGGCGCCGCCGACCAGATCGCGCGAACAAACGCGACATCGTCGAGCGCGTTGAGGTCGGTTTCCGATGCTAGCCCGGCCGCGGCGAGAATTTCGGCCAGCGCCGCGTTGGTCAGGTCGTGGCTCCAGACGTCGCGATCGCGCCAGACGATATCGGGCTGGCCGGTGTGGCGAGCAACAACGACGGCATCGACGCGCGGCGGCGTCGCGACAAGGCTTTCGGCAACGGCGATGCGGATGCGCGCGGCAGCGGTCGAATCGACCGTGCCGGCCTTGCCGAGATCAGCGAGCGCGCGACCGACGCCGCGCATGACATCGCCGCGCTCGACGGTGACTTCACCCTTCAGCGTCGCGGTGACGGTTTCGGCAATGCTGGCAGCCGTTTCGGCCGAGAGCCCCAAATCGCCACCTTTGAGGCGCTCGGTCAGCAGCGACAGCGCCACCTGCACCGGCACATAATTGTCGAGCGCTGGATCGGTATATGCGGTCTTGAACGGTACGATCTGCGCCATGCGATAGCCGCCATCGGCGGTGATGACGATCTTGGCGCCGGCGTCATGGATACGGTCGGACAGCGTCTTGTCCGAAAAGCCGCCGAACACCGGCGTGTAGAGCACGCCCATGCGCTTGGCAGCTTCGGTCCAATAGAGTTGCGCCGGAATGTTAGGCATGTTGAGCGCAATGCGATCTCCAGCCTTCAAACCGAGACGCACCAGCGCCACCTGGCACTTGGCGGTTTCAAGCAGCAACTGGCGGCGACTGACCGCATAGCAATCAACCGGGGCGCCGCGGCCATTGTCCTGCGCCATGTCCCAGCGATCGCCTTCGAAAATGAAAGCAGCCTCGGCACCATGGCCGGCCAGCACATGCCGATCGATCTCGTTGAAGGCGCAATTGGTGCGAGCGCCATCGAACCAGCGGAAATGCGGCGCATCATCATCGTTGAAGGCGCGCGACCATGGCGCAAAATCACTACCAAGCGCGGTTGTCACCGGCGCTGCCGTTGCAGCATCCCAACCGGTCCAGCGCGCGCCATCGAACGAAAGCCAGGCACTGTGACCATCGGCGAGCGGCACCAGCCAATGCAGATTGCGCGCCGCCACCCCGCCATGGAACGCGCCGGGATCGGCCAGCACGGCGGATCGCATGGCATTCCAGTCAGCCCGGTTGCGCACCGGGTTGGCAAGCGCCAACGGTGCGGGAACAGTCTTCGCCGGCAAGGCGGATGCGGTGTCGCGATCAGTCATTCTGTCGTCCCCTGGTCCAGTCCCGTCACCACGCGGCCCTTGCGGCCAACAGCGACCGGATCGCCCATCATGCGACCGCGGCACAACCCTGCTGCGGTGCACAACCTGCTGTATGCCGGCGCTTTACGGCACGATTATGTCTCAAAGCAAGCAAATAAAACGCGTCCTATTGCTCAAACCCTGTCGGCAGAGGAAACATGTTTCCTTTTGTCACACCAGCGCGGGGGCTGTGGCTTGGCCGAAGCCTCTTCAGCAGCGCCCGCCAGGCAGCGATCTTAGAAGGCGTTCTTGGGGAGCAGAACCGATCCGATGGTGCGGAACAGAATGTAGAAATCGAACCACAGCGACCAGTTTTCGATATAGTGCAGATCATGCTCGAGCCGCTTGATCAGCTTGTCTTCGGTGTCGGTTTCGCCGCGCCAACCGCAAACCTGGGCCCAGCCGGTAATGCCCGGTTTGACCTTGTGGCGCGCTGCATAAGACGCGACCACATCGGAAAACAACCGACCGCCGGCGCGCGTTGATGCTGCGTGCGGGCGCGGACCGACCAGCGACATATCGCCGTTCAGCACGTTGAACAGCTGGGGCAGTTCATCGAGGCTGGTGCGCCGGAGAATCCGGCCGACACGCGTAACACGCGGATCGGTACGGCTCGCCTGCTGAATGGCGCTGAACTGCGATTGATCCTGATACATCGTACGGAATTTGTAGACACGGAACGGCTTGTTGTTGAAGCCTTCACGCGGCTGCCGGAAGAACACCGGGCCCGGCGAATCGAACTTGATGATCAGCGCGATCACCAGCAGCACCGGCCAGATCAACGCCAGAATGAGGACGGTCAACACCTTGTCCTCGATCAGTTTGATCCCGGCATCGACACCCGAAATCGGCCGCTCGAACAGCGTGAGCATCGGAATGTCGCCGAGGACGACCATCGGACGGCGGGCAAAGGCAAAGCTGGCAAGATCAGGTGCAAGGCGAATCTTGACCGGTGTGAGCGCGAGACGACTGACCACCTGT
>JAAFIT010000467.1 GCA_013298745.1 Sphingomonadales bacterium | reverse complement strand
CGAATCGCTGTCGTCGATGCGCGCGGCGCCTTTGTACAGGGACTGGACATCGCGCGCACCCTTGCCCCGGCGATTGCCGAACAGAAGGGCGGCATGCTCGTGCTGTTGTCGCGCGGTAATGCGGCCGATGCCGATGCGGTCAGGGCCGCCGGTGCGACGCGGGTTCTTGTCAGCCCGTTCAACAACGATGCCTTTGTCAACGCGCTGCAACTCACGGCGCGGCTTATTGATGTGCAGGGGGCCGCGGAACCCAGCCAAGCGAAGGTAGCCGCCTCGGCTTCGGCAGATCCGTTGACCGGGCTCGCCACTGGTGACCAGCTGCAAGAGTGGTTGACCAAACAGCAATCGGCAGGCTCGTCGGTAACCGTGTTGACATTGGGCGTGGGCCGAATCGGCGCGATGAACGCTGCCTATGGCCGCAGTGTCGCCGATGAAGCGCTGCGCGGTGTCGCGGCGCGGCTGACCGGCCATGCCAATGCCCATCTGGCAATGGCGCCGGAGCCGTGGCTGCTGGCGCGGTTGGCGGCGGCTGAATTTGCCATCGGCATTGCTGGTGACAGCGATGGCGAGTTGACGGAAAGCTTGTCACGGATGCTCGTGTCGGCGTTCATCGCGCCCTTCATTGTCGGCTCACGCGAGATTCATCTGACGGCGCGTATTGGCATTGCCACCGCTGACGCTCGGCAGGAAGAATCGGTCGAACTGCTGATCCGCCAGGGCAGCGCTGCACTGGCTGCTGCCCGTGCCGCCGAACCCGGCGCCATCACCATCTTCAATCCGGATACGCAGGGCGATGCGTTGCTGCGGATGGCAGATCTGGTCGCAGATTTGCATCGGGCAATCGAAAATGACGAGATTTCGCTGCTGTTCCAGCCGGTTCTGGATTTCGCGAGTGGCCGGATCGCCGGAGTCGAAGCCCTGGTACGTTGGGATCATCGCAGCTTTGGCCAGCTCGATGCGGAAACGCTGCTCGAAACGGCAGCGTCCGCCGAGATGGCCGTCCGGCTCGGCCGGCACATTCGCGCGCGTGCCATGCACGAAGTGATGCGCTGGCCGGCGGCATTGTCGGAATTGCGGCTGTCGCTGAATGTCACGGCGGCGGATCTTGCCGATCCTGGCTTTGCCAAAGGACTCGAAACAGCGCTTGCGGCGTCAGGCTTGCCGCGCTCACGGCTGACGCTTGAAATCACCGAAGGCGCCTTGATCGACAATGTCGCCGGTGCCGCACTTGTGCTCGAACGATTGCGTCAAAGCGGCGTCGTGGTGTTCCTCGATGACTTCGGCACGGGCTTTTCGTCCCTTGCCTGGCTGGCACGGTTGCCGATCGACGGCATCAAGCTCGATCGCAGCTTTACCAGAGCCATGGGCGGCACCGAACGTGAACAGATTGTCGTGGAAACCGTCGTGCAACTGGGACGGCGGCTCGGCCTGAAGGTTGTCGCCGAAGGCGTTGAGGAACCTGTGCAATTGGCGGCGGCCTTTGCCGCCGGCTGCGATGCGGTGCAGGGCTTTGAGATCGCTGTTCCGCTGTCGAGCCGATCGCTGATCGAGTTTCACGATGCCTGGGTGGTCCAGCCGGGCGGGAAAAGCCAATAGCCGCGCTTACGGCGCCCGGAAATGGTCATGGATGGCCTTGGCCATCGCCTTGCTGATCCCCGGTGCGTTTTCCAGATCTTCCAACGTCGCGCCCCGCACTGCGCGCGAGGTGCCGAAATGCATCAGCAAGGCCTTTTTGCGCGCTGGGCCGATGCCGGGCACGTCGTCGAGTGGATTGGCAGCGATGGCTTTGCTGCGCTTGGCGCGGTGCGCGCCGATGGCGAAGCGATGTGCCTCATCGCGAAGCCGCTGCAGGTAGAACAGTACCGGTGCATTGGGCGGCAGATGCAATTCGCGGCCTGACGGCAGGTGGAACGTCTCGCGCCCGGCGTCGCGATCAAAGCCTTTTGACACACCAATGACGGTGACATCCTCCACACCGAGTTCTTCAAGCGCGGCATTGACCGCGCTCAACTGGCCTCGACCGCCGTCGATCAGTACCAGATCGGGCCAATCGCCCGCGCTGCGATCCGGGTCCTCGCGTTCCAGCCGGGCGAAACGACGCGAAAGCATGGCTTTCATCATCGCGAAATCGTCGCCGGGTGTGAACTCCAACGGATTCTTTGACGTAGCGTTTCCCTGGCCGCCCATGTTGAACTTGCGATACTGGCTCTTCATGAAGCCATCGGGCCCGGCGACGATCATCGCACCGAGCGCATTGCTGCCCATGATGTGGCTGTTGTCATAGACTTCGATACGTTTGGGCGGCGCTTCGAGATCGAACAGATCGGCAAGCTCGGCGAGCAACCGGCCCTGCGTGGTCGATTCGGCCTGCCGGCGCTCCAAAGCCTCGCTGGCATTGCGGGCGGCCTGTTCGATCAACTTGCGATTGGGCCCGCGTTGCGGCGCCTTGACGCCCACGCGATGCCCGGCCTTTTCTGACAGCGCGTCGGCGAGCAGCGTCGCCTCGGGCAAGCTGCGGTCGAGCAGCAATTCGCGCGGCGGCGGCAATTCCTCATAAAGCTGGCCGAGAAAGCCCATCAGCACATCATCTTCGGCAACGCCGTCGGTGTGTGCCGGGAAGAACGCCCGATGCCCCCAATTCTGGCCACCGCGGATGAAGAACACCTGCAGGCACATGACGCCGTCCTTCGCTGCCAGCGCGACGATATCGGCGTCGCTGGCCGAGCCTTCGGCGTTGATCGCCTGGCTGCCCTGGATGAAGGTGAGAGCGCGCAGCCGGTCGCGCAGCACGGCCG
>JAAFIT010000466.1 GCA_013298745.1 Sphingomonadales bacterium | reverse complement strand
CATGAAATTCCGGCACATTCGGATCATTGGCGGCACCGCTGCGATCGATCGCGGTGCCTTCGGTGACGATCAGGCCGACGCCGCCGGCGGCGCGCTTGCGATAATATTCCGCGACATTGTCGCCGGGGATGCCACCGGGCGAAAAGCTGCGCGTCATGGGCGCCATGACGATGCGGTTGGGCAGCGTGATGCCCTTCAACTGGAACGGACGGAACAGCGAATTCGGCATCGGGCACCCCTGGTTGACGTTATCGTCACCTAGGGTGCGGGGCGAGGGGCGGCAAGCTCTGCGATGCCACAGTTTTCCTCATTGCCGGCGAAGTTGCCGTTGTCGTTGCACCGGCACGGCCTTTCGGATATGTGCCCGTCTCCGGCGGCGGCGCATTCACACCAAAATCCAGCACTTTTCTGGAGGCCCCCGCATGTCCCGGGCTGACACTGACATTCTGCCAATTTCTGCAACGCTTGATCCCCCTGGCTATGGTCCGCTGCTGCGGCTGGCCGGGCCGGTTGTCATGTCGCGTCTCGGCATCATGGCGATGGGGCTGGTCGATGCGATGGTCGTCGGCCGCCATTCGGCGACAGAGCTGGGCTATCAGGCGCTCGGCTGGGCGCCGACCGCTGTGGTGCTCACCACATCGATCGGGCTGTTGTCGGGCATCCAGGTGCTGACCAGCCAGGCCATCGGCGAGGGCCGGGCGGCCGATACTGGCGCCATCCTGCGCCGTGGACTCGTCTATGCACTGTGGATCAGCATCGCCGCTTCGGCCCTGCTGTTCTTCGCCGGTGGCCCGGTGATGCATCATCTTGGCCTTGCCGGCGGGCTAGCCGATGGCGCGACGCCGGTGCTGCAGATCCTGTCGCTGTCGCTGATCCCGATTCTGATCGGCGATGCCGGCATGTTCTGGCTTGAAGCGCATGGCCGCGCCGTGCCGGGCACCATCGCCATTTGGGTGTCGAACATCGTCAATCTGGTGCTCAACCTGTGGCTCGTCCCTGGCGACAGCGGCTTTGCGGTATCAGGCGCGGTGGCGAGCGGTTGGGCGACCTTCGCCTCGCGGCTAGTCTTCCTCGCCATGATTGCCGTGGTGATCATCGGCTGGTCACGGTCCCGCGAACTCGGTGTGTTGACTCCGGCGCCCAAGGACCCGGCGGCGACCGCCGAAATGCGCCGCATCGGCTATGGCGCCTCGATGAGCTATTTCACCGAGACGCTGGCGTTTGCCAGCATGTCGATCTTTGCCGGCTGGATCGGCGCCAACGAAGTCGCGACTTGGGCGACGGTGCTCAATGTCGCGGCGCTGATCTTCATGGTGCCGCTGGGGCTCTCCACCGCCACCGGCGTTCTCGTTGGCCGGGCGTTCGGCGCGGGCGACATGGCGGGCGTGCGGCTGGCGGCAAGGCGGGGCTTCACGCTGACGGTGGCGCTGACGCTCGTGATCTGCGTCGGTGTCGCCTTGGGCAATGACGCGATCGCCGCGGCCTATACGCATGACCCGGTGGTGCAGGCGATGACCGCGGCGGCGTTGCTGCTCTCGACATTGTTCTTCGTCGCCGATGGTCTGCAGGTGGTGGGGGCGCAGGCGTGCCGGGCGCAGTCCGACGTTTGGGTGCCGACCGCGACGCACTTCGCCAGCTATCTGCTGGTGATGATGCCGCTGGGCTATGGCTTTGCGATTCTGATGGGGCTGGGCGTCAACGGACTGGTCTGGTCGGTCATTGTCGCCTCGCTGATGTCGGCGAGCCTGTTATGGGGTCGGTTCCTGTGGCTGACGCGCGCCGCCGCCTGACCGGTCAGAACGGCACCGTCAACCGGATGACAACGCGGGTATCGCCAAGGCGGCCCTGTTCCGCATCGGGCGTGAGCGTGCCGAAACCGAGATCGACCGACAGCCGCTTGTCGGCCGCGTCCTTTTGGATGGTCGGATCGAGCCGATAGCGCAGGCTTTCGTCGCGGCGGGCGGTGACGATGATCTCGTCCGGGCTGGCGGTGGGCACTGTTTTGCCAAGATCGAACGACATGGCGGGAGCACCGGGGGCCAGTAATGCCATCAACTGCCACATGCAAACGCGTCCCCGCCCCCGGGTAAACGCCGACGATAGCGGAGCTTATGCGCGATGCAATACGACTGGGGTCTGGGGCCAATGGCCCCAGCCGCCGGAGGCGACACTAACTCCGCAGCGCCTCGATTGGGCTCAGCTTCGCTGCCCGCGTCGCCGGCCAAAAGCCGAAGATGATGCCGATCGACGCCGACACCGCGAACGCCACGGTGACGGCAAATAGTGTGACCGGCGCTTCGAAACCGAAGACGCCGCCGATCAGCATGGCAAGTCCGGTGCCCGCCACGACGCCGATGCCGCAACCGAGCAGCGACAGCATCAGCGCTTCGAGGAGAAACTGCAGGCGGACGGCCGCCCGTGAGGCGCCAATGGCCATGCGGATGCCGATCTCGCGGGTGCGCTCGGTGACGCTGACCAGCATGATGTTCATGATGCCGATGCCGCCGACAACCAGCGAGATCGCGCCGATGGCAGCCAGCAGCAGCGAGATAAGGCGGGTCGTCGTCGTCAGCGTGTCGGTGATGGCGGTGAGGTTCGCCACCTGGAAGTCGTCCTGATCGCCGGGGCGGAGCCGATGCTTTCGGCGCAACAGGGTGATGATGTCGTCGGTGACCGGATCGAGCGCTTCGGCCGAGGCGACGCTGACCGAGATGGTGCGGATCGAGCGGCGGAAGAAATTGCCCTGCAGCAGCCGCAGCGCCGAGGTGAGCGGCACGACGATCACATCATCGCGGT
>JAAFIT010000465.1 GCA_013298745.1 Sphingomonadales bacterium | reverse complement strand
TGAAATGAACCTCGAACAGGCCGGGCAGTTCCACGCGCAATGGACGCCGCGCGGCTGGTCGGACCCCAACAGCCGCCTCGTCGGTTTCGAACAACTGCTCTATGCGCGCCAGCCCGGCTATGGCCCCAGCTATGTCACCGGCAAGATGCAGCTCGACCATCTGCTCGCCGCCGTCAGCCATGCCGATGACATGGCCGGCCGGCCGTTCGACATGCGCGACACCATGCAGCGCGTGATGGATGCCGGGATTATTCCGGTCGCGCTGATCGAAAAGGAAGTGCTGGCCAGCAAAAAGCCCTGACCGGTCGGCAAGTCCGCAAGATCGGCCGGGTCACCGCCGCCGCGCGCCGCTATCGGTCGGGCTCCACGGAGGCACAGGGTGACACCGGCAGCGGCGCAATATCAGGCACGGATGCAACGCGTGCGCGATCATATTGATCGACACCTCGATGATGATCTTAGCCTCGATGATCTGAGTGCGGTTGCCGCCTTTTCGCGGTTTCATTTCCATCGGCAGTTCACCGCAACCCATGGCATCAGCGTCCACCGCTATGTCCAGTTGCTGCGGCTGAAGCGCGCCGCGCATCGTCTTGCCTTCCGCGCAGGCGAGCCGGTGACCGCGATTGCGCTCGATGCCGGCTATGACACTCCGGACGCCTTTGGCCGCGTCTTTCGCAAGACATTCGGGCAATCCCCGACGGCGTTCCGCAAGGCACCCGACTGGCAGCCGTGGCATTTGGCGTTCGCGCCGCTCAAAACCGCAAGGACTCGCATCATGCCCACACCATTCGCTCTCGATCAGGTCGACATCATCACCGTTGCAGCGACTCCGGTTGCCATCATGTCCCATCATGGTGATCCAGCCCGCATCGGCACCACCATCCAGCGCTTCATTGCCTGGCGACGGGCCAACCAGCTGCCGCCGTCTCGCCACGCCACCTTCAATATCTTCCACACCGATCACGCCACGACCGATGCTTCGGACAGCCATATCGATCTGTGCGTTGCCACGACACGCAGTTTCGACGAACCTGATATCCATGCAGGATCAATCCCCGGCGGCCGCTGTGCAACCTTGCGCCTGATCGGATCAGGCGACGATCTGGAGGCCGGTTTCGATTTTCTCTACCGCGAATGGCTGCCGCAAAGCGGTGAGGAGGCGCGTGACGCCCCACCCTATTGCCGGCGGCTGCGGTTCTTTCCCGATGTGGCGGAGCATGAAGCCGAAACGCTGCTGTTCCTGCCGCTGCAATAAAAAGGGGGAGGCGCATAAAGCGCCTCCCCCAGATGTGACTCCCGGAAATCCGGATTACATCTTGTAGCTGACCCGCAGGTAACCGAACTGGCCCGGCACGTCATAGGTGGTCGGGTCGAAGTTCGGACCCGTGCAGCTGAAGCAGGCCGGCGGGTTGCGGTTGAAGACGTTGTTGACGCCGGCAGTGAAGGCCAGTCGGCGATCGGCGAACGACGGCGTGTAGACGAGCTGCACATCGCCATAGAAGGTGCTGCCGAGCTTCTTGCCGTCATTTTCATAGACCGCATCGATGTAGCGGCCGGTGAAGGCGGCGCCGAAATCACCGATCTGCCAATCGAGGATGCCGGTGCCCTTGAACTTGGGATAGCTCTGATCGGGGAAGCCGCGCGTCGTGCCGCGATAGTCGGTGGTGGCAAAGCCGGTCGAAGCCGGGGTGCTCTCGGTGTACTTCAGCAGGAAGTTGCCGTTGATCGACAGGCCGAAGACCCCCGCCGAAGTATCGCGGGTACGATAGTTGAACATCACGTCGATGCCGCGGGTGCGGACTTCACCGATGTTCTGCAGCAGCCCGTTGACACGGGTGATGAGACCGTTCGGTGTGCGGCTGACCGACGAGCAGGCCAGCGGATCGCCGGCGAAGGCGCAGCGCTGCAGCGTGATCGCCGCATCGATCGGGGCAATCGCACCATCGACCTTGATGTCATAATAATTGGCTTCAAGGCTGAGCAGGCTGGCAAAGCCGCTGTCACGCGCCCAGGCCGGGCTGTAGACACCGCCGAACAGCCAGGTCCGCGAGGTTTCCGGACGCAGGGCGCTGTTGCCGCCGGTCGTCACCGATACCTGGCCGCCATTGGGTTCCTGATAGCTGCCATTGGCAGGGACGCCATTGGCAATGCAGTTGGCCTTGACAGTGGCATTGGTCTGCCACGGCGAGCCGGGAACATTGGTGCAGGGATCGTCGATCGGTGCATCGCTGCGCGACGCGGCGCCGAACAGTTCGCCGATGCTGGGGGCGCGGAAGCCCGTCGCATAGGAGCCGCGGACCAGCACGTCACTCACAGGCTTCCACTGCAGGCTGCCGGTATAGGTCGTGCTGCCGCCACTGGTCGAATAATCAGCATGACGGATCGCGCCATCGACTTCGAGCAGCTGGAAGAACGGCGTGTCCTTGAGGATCGGCACGCGCAATTCGCCGTAGAATTCGTTCGAGGTGATCGAACCGCGCGCGGGCAGCGACGGAATGTCGGAGCCAAGACCGGCCGCAATCACCGGATCCGGATCATAGGTGCCCTTCTGGTAGCGATGCTCGTAACCGACGGCGAAACCGACGGCGCCGGCAGGCAGGTCGAACAGGTCACCCGACAGGTTGGCGGTGTAATCCTGCAGCTCCTGGCTGCTGCGGCTGCGCTCGTCAAAGCCGACGAACGACAGCATCGATGGGGTCACTGAACCCTGGCCGCCGAAGATGTTGAACGGCACGCAGCTGCCGGTGCAGTTGGCGATCGGCCCCAGCGCCTGCGCCAGCTTGGCGGCGTTGACGTTGCCG
>JAAFIT010000464.1 GCA_013298745.1 Sphingomonadales bacterium | reverse complement strand
ATGACAACGAGAGAAATAAAAACCCTTAATAAATTCAACATTTTCATTCTAAGTCTACACTAAGGCGACACCATCGACGGCGGCGCAAAGACGCGCCCCTTATCGGCCCCCAAACATTACCAGACTTTTATAAAGCCAGAAATTTGTCGGCTTTTTCTGGCCTTCCACGCATCTGGCTTTTGTCGCGATGCCGGGCATCGCAACCTTGGTACGCACCTGAACATGTCAAAGAGCCTAATCGCACGAATATATCCGATAAGGTTCGTGTAGGACAGCAGTTCGTTACCCCGCGGTGTGACCCGTGCTAGCGCGATAGGGTGCCCGCGACGCGGCGCCAGTATCAGTCCGCGACCGCTCACGATATTCGCCGCTGCCGACGCACGCTCTATGAACCAGCGCGTTAGCGGCACCTGATGTTGCTCCAGAGGGCTGCAATTGGGACAATGCGGCGTTTAATGGCGAGGTCGCTCAATGTCAGCTTTTGCCATGAGCTGACATTCGCAAATGCCCTCGAGCGATGTTGCAAAATGAATGGCATTGGAAAGAGCATCGAACGGCAAGTCACTTTCTGGAGTGTCTTGATGCCAGCATGACCTATCTCACCGAGCATCGGCGCGCCGACAAGATGATCGCCCGGTTTCAGCCAATCGGAATTTTGGCAGTGCCTGACAGCACCCGGGCCAGTGCGATATCGCGTGCATGCTCGACATGCACTGCCGCTGCGCGTTCGGCAGCGATTGGATCTGACGCTTCCAGCGCGGCAATGAGCGCTTCGTGGCCCTCATCTGCTGCAGCCCGATCTTGTTCGCCCGAGCCGGGCCCGAATAGGCCAAGATGCACCAGGCGCTCGCCTTCGTCAGCCAATGTGTCGAGAATGGCATAGAGCCGAGCATTGCCAGTTGCGGCGGCGATGGCGCGGTGGAAGGCGCGATTGGCGGCAACAAAGGCGAGCCTTTCGTCGGCGGTCCGCGCCTGTTGTGGCGCCTTGTTGAGCCTGCGCAGCGCGGCCGTGTCGACCCGTCCCGCGGCCAATGCGGCAGCCTTTGGCTCGGCAATCAGCCTGACCTCGAACAGCTCACGGATCGACTGCACGGTGACCGGGGCGACCGTATAGCCATGGCGCGCAACCGGCAGCACGAGCCGCAGTTCGGCTAGCCGCGTCAGCGCCGACCGTGTCGCCGCCTTGGCCAGTCCAAAACGCATCGACAAGGCCGCTTCCGAGAAGCTGCTGCCGGGCGCCAATCGGCATGCGATGATTTCGGCCTTCAGCATCGCGAAGGCGGCATCGCTCTGGCGGGTCGAGCCATCCATGCCACTTATCGTTGTCGAAGCCGGTGCCACCATGATGAGTTCCACTTCTTGCATCGCCTATGACATACTATTGACATGTCACCAGCGATGCAACAAGTCATGGCAATTCCCGGAGGGCAGCATGGCGTTTGGACGAATCATTGTTTTGGTGGCCGTTCTGGCTTCGGTTGCCGCTATCGCGCGTCCTGCGGCAGCCCAGACCGGCCAGGCGCCTGCCACCATTCAACAACTTGTCGCCGACTATGCCGCCGCATGGGGTAGCCGCGATCCGGACCGCATCGCTGCCCTGCACACGCCGGACACGGTCTTTGATTTGCGCATTGCCGGCGAGACGCCCCAAATCGGGAGGCAAACGGTGCGCGAGCGCTTCGGCGGCATTCTTCGCGACAATCCTGGCTATGCGTCGACCGTGACAAAAGTCGGGTTCGGTCCGGACTTTGTTGTCATCGAATACAAGATCGCCATGGCCCCGACGGCTGCCTTCGTGCTCGGCCGTGTCCGCTACACTCCTACGACAGCGCCCTATGCGCTGCCGGCGATCGACGTCATCCGTTTCCGTGACGGGCTGGTAAGCGAAAAGGTGACGTTTCTCGACGTCGATACGATCCGGACCAACAGCCAGGCATCGGATGCCGTGCAGGTCGCGAGATGAATCCGCCGATGCAGCGAACATTCGGCCGCGGCTTTCTCATTGGCATCGGGCTGCTGTGGGTGGCGACGGGGGTGTCGATCTTTGCGGACCCGCACGGCTTTTACGATCGCACGCCAGGCCTTGCCATGATGGGGCCTTACAGCGTCCACTTCATTCGGGATGTCGGCCTGGCATTCGTCGCAGCTGGGTTAGCGACTACCTTTGGGGCCTGGCGTCGTAACCGCGACCTGGCGTTCGCCGGCACCGGTTGGCCCTTTCTTCACGCCCTGTTTCATATCCAGATCTGGTCGCACCGGGGTTTTCCGTTCGATTCGATTGCGGCGTTTGATTTCATTGCGGTGATCGCGCCGGCTTTCTTGACGGTGCTTCTGGCCGCCAAACTGCCCGGTCGATTGGCAGACAATGACCCCACAACCGGAAAGGCACAGTCGCGATGATCGCTGTCATCTGTTGGGGCGTGCTTGGCCTTATCCACCTGCTGCCCGCTTTTGCGCTATTCCGCCCGGCGATGATCAGTATGCTTTATGGCGTGCCATCGGGGAGCACGACGTTCCTGCTGCTGCATCACCGGGCGGCGTTGTTCCTGTGTGTGCTGCTTATCTGCGTCTGGGCGGCGCTGCGGCCCGAGGTGCGGCCATTGGCCAGCGTCGTGGTCGCGATCAGCATGATCTCCTTTTTGTGGCTCTATGCTGCCGCCGGGCAACCAGCGGCGCTGCGCCAGATAGCCATTGCCGATCTTGCGGGTCTGCCGTTCCTCGCCATCGCTGCCTGGCTGGCATTTGCGCCCGGGCGGGTCGTTTAGGTGGCGATTTCACTCGCAACCATGGCGCCGGCGTTGG
>JAAFIT010000463.1 GCA_013298745.1 Sphingomonadales bacterium | reverse complement strand
CGCGCCCTTCGACCCGGCAAGATAGCCGATGCCGAGACCGATCAGCGCGAACGGCACGACAGACAGGATCTGCACGGCAAGCAGCAGCGGCCAGCGCCATGGGTCCAGTCGCACGCCAGCCAGCAGCCCGAGCGGCGTCAGCAGCGCCAGTGCAGCGGCGGTGAACACCATGCAGGCGGCAAGTTTGCCCCACAGATGCGCGCCGGCCGGCATCGGCGCGAGCCGCTTCAGGGCAAGCTGGCCGCTTTCGCGTTCCTGCGCCACACCGGCGCCGAACCCGAACAGCGCCGGGCCGATGGCAGCGAAGACGCCAAAGGTCGCCAGGCTATGGGTCGCCGCCTGGGCGTCGCCGCGGCCCAGCGCCAGCGCGAACAGCGCATAAAAGGCCGGCGGTGTGAACACCGTGGGGAACAGGAAGATCGGCAGGCGTGCGGACTTGCGGATCTCGGTGGCGGCTTCGGCGGCGTATATCCCGGCGGGAACTGTATAGCTGGGCATCATGCGGGCTCCGGCATTGCGCCGGTGGCGATGAGATCGGCAACCGCCTCGTCAAGCGAAGCCGCCGCGATGGACAGGTCAGCCAGCATTGAGTCTGCGGACAGCAGCGCGCGCGTCGTGGCGACGGCGTCCGCCGATCGCACCACGGCATCCGCACCCTGGCGATGGACGCCGCGTACACCGGGCAGCGCGGCGATTTGCGCATCGGCCAGGCCCGATCGGCAGCGGATGGTGGACCCCGCCGCCGCCGCCTTGACTTCGGCCGGCGCAGCGTCGGCGACGATGCGACCATCGCTGATCACCAGAATCCTGTCGGCCAGCGCATCGGCTTCGTCGAGATGGTGCGTTGTCAGCAGGACGGCGGCGCCGGCGTCTGCCGCTGACCGCACCGTCGCCCAGAGTGTGTGTCGCGCATCGCCGTCCATGCCGGTCGTCGGCTCATCGAGGACCAGCAGATCGGGTACGCCGGCGATGGCGCAGGCGAACTGGACGCGCCGCGCCTGCCCGCCCGACAGCGCATCGCAGCGCCGCCGCGCCAGATCGGTCAGCCCGGCCACCGCCAGCAGTTCGGCAACCGGGCGGGCGCGGGGGTAGTAGCCGGCAAATTGCGCCAGCGTCTCGGCAACGGTCAGCTGCTCCGGCAGCCCGGCGGACTGCATCATCACGCCCATGCGGGCACGCGCGGCGAGCGCCCGCGGCGGCAGGCCGAACAGCAGCGCCTGGCCCGCATCGGTATCGAGATGACCGGTGATCAGCCCGACCAGCGTGCTTTTGCCCGCACCGTTCGGCCCGAGCAGGGCGGTGACTTCACCAGCGCGGACAGCGAGCGACATGTCGGCAAGGATGGTGCGGCCGCCGCGTCGCTTGCTGACCTGTGACAGGCTGGCGACCGGGCCCACGACATGGCGTTCGGCGGGTCTGGAAGATTGAAGCATCGATGCATCTTTCGTGTTCGTGGCTGGCCGAGAAACCGCGCGCTATCCCGCCTGTCGCGCCAGAAACGCCTTCACTTCGGCATCGAACCGCGCCGGGGCATCGAGCATGATGAAATGGGCGGACTCGGGGATGCGGGTCAGTGTTACGCCCGGCACATTGGCATATTGCGTCCGGTAAATGTCATCGAACGCCGCGTCCGGCATTTGCGCAACTTGCGCCGGCTTCACATAGAGCACGGTCACCGGTGCCTTTACCGCTTTCAATTCCTCGCGCAGGTCGGTCGCCTGGATATCGGCAAAGCTGCGGGCGACGACCGCCGGGTCACTGGTGCGCGAATCGTTAAGCACTGCCGGGCGTTCGGCCGCGTTGTTGACCATGCCGGCGATCATCTGCTTCATCATGGCCCCCGATGCGGCCGGGTCTGCCGTCCACTGCTTCTGCATCTGCCCGACCATGGCCCGCGCACTGGCGGCGTCCTTGGCGCCAAAGAAGGCGCCGGTGAACGGCGTCATGTCGACGACCATGAGTTTGCCGACCGCATCGGGGTGGCGACTGGCCAGCATCATGCCGATCGTTCCACCCATCGAATGGCCGATCAACGCCGGATTCTTCAGTCCCTTGTCATGGATGTAGCGCGCCAGTTCCTCCGCTACGGCCGCCGACACGTCGCCTGTCGCATTTGCACCCGCCGGAGTCCCGGAAAAGCCGCGGACCTGCACCATATGGTAGCGATAGCCCGGCACTGCCGCCATCATGCCCGCATAGATACGTGGATTGGACGACAGTCCGGGCACGAGAATGACATCGGGCCCCGAGCCCTTTGTCGTGACGATGACCCGGTCCGATTCGAATGCCGATGCTGGCGATGCCGCCACGGCTGCGAATACCGCCACGACAATCGCGAGATCCCTGAACATGCGCTTTCTCCTCAACAAGCGGCCTGACGACCGTGCCGCCAAAGTGGCGGGACAGGCGCATTGACGGAAGTGACATATGTCACCGTCTTTTCATGCGGGTTATCACCCGCGTCCTCGTCGTTCTGGATGATAATCGAACGGATCACGACGGGTATCGTGGGACAGGAGTGCGACCTTGACTGGATATGTAGCCTTGCTTCGCGCCGTGAATGTGGGCGGCACCGGCAAGCTGCCGATGACGGCGCTGGCGCAGATGTGTGAGGAGGTGGGGTTCAAGAAGGTGAAAACCTATATCGCCAGCGGTAACGTCGTCTTTCAAACCGGGGGATCGGAAGATCAGGTGCGATCCGTGCTGGAGGATCGGCTCCGGGCATATGCCGGCAAGAGCGTCGGCGTCATCGTGCGAACCGCTGCCGAAATGGCCGACACGCTCGCCCGCAATCCATTCGTG
>JAAFIT010000462.1 GCA_013298745.1 Sphingomonadales bacterium | reverse complement strand
TTGTTCCCTTGAAGCGCCTCCTTTGGCTCGGATTGACCGCCGTTCTGGCGCTGATTCTGGCCACAACCCCAGCAAGTCCGCCCGATTTCACCACGGTTCGCGACCAGTTTGCCACCAGCGAGGCGCGGTTGCTGGCGCGTGATGGCACGGTTCTGGCGGTTCGGCGCACCGATCCGACGGTGCGGCGGCTCGATTGGGTGCCGTTGGCGGCAGTCAGTCCGGCGTTGCAGCGCCGGATTGTGGCGGCGGAGGACCAAAGATTCGGCGCGCACCGCGGCGTTGATTGGCGCGCGGTGGCCGGATCGGTGCGCGATCGGGTGGAGGGGCGCACCAATCGCGGCGCCAGCACCATCACGATGCAGCTTGCGGCGCTGCTTGATCCGGCCCTGGGCACGGCCGGCAACCGCAGTTGGCGACAGAAGGTGATGCAAGCGCGTGCCGCTTTGGCGATCGAGCGGCGGTGGAGCAAGCCGCAGATCCTCGAAGCCTGGCTCAATCTGCTGCCGTTTCGCGGCGATCTGGTGGGGATTGATGCGGCGGCGCGCGGGCTGGCGGGGCGCAAGCCGGCGGCGATCGATGCGGCGGAGGCGGCAGTGCTGACAGCGCTGGCGCGGTCACCGCAAGCGAAACCGGCCGATGTGCGGGCGCGGGCGTGCCGGACGGCGCCCGATCTGCCGTGCCCGGTGGTGGCGATCACGGCGGACCGGTTGCTTGGGCCGCGCGCGGCGATCGAGGCGCCCGATCTGGCGCCGCAACTGGCGACGCGATTGCTGCCGTCAGGGACGAAAGGCGATGTGAAAACCACCATCGACGCCGAGATCCAGCGGCTGGCGAGCGCGGCGCTGACCCGGCAATTGGCCGCCTTGTCACCGCGTAACGCCCGCGATGGTGCGGCAATCGTCGTCGATAATGCCAGTGGCGAGGTGCTGGCCTGGGTCGGATCGGGCGGGCCGGCATCGACCGCGGCGGCGGTGGATGGCGTTACGGCACCGCGGCAGGCCGGATCGACGCTGAAGCCGCAGCTTTATGCGCTGGCGCTGGAGAAACGATTGCTGACGGCGGCTTCGATTCTGGAGGATTCGCCGGTCGATCTCGACACCGCGTCGGGGCTGTATGTGCCGCAGAATTATGACCGGCAATTTCGGGGGCCGGTGAGTGTGCGCTCGGCGCTGGGCAACAGCCTCAATGTCCCGGCGGTGCGGGCGTTGCTGCTCGTCGGCGTCGATGATTTCCGCGATCGGTTGTTCGATGCGGGCTATGCCGGGCTGACCCGCGACGGGGACTACTACGGCTTTTCGCTGGCCCTGGGGTCCGCCGAGGTGACGCTGCTCGAACAGGCTGCCGCTTTTCGCACCTTGGCAAGGGACGGCCGCTGGTCGGCGTTGCGGGTGCAGCCCGGCAAAGCGACGCCCGACAAGCAGGTCATCGAGGCGGGCGCGGCCGCGATCGTCCGCGATATCCTGTCCGATGGCGCGGCGCGCACCGCCACTTTTGGCGAGGACAATGGTCTGATCCTGCCGTTTCCGGCGGCGGTGAAGACCGGCACGTCGAAGGCGCTGCGCGACAATTGGTGCATCGGCTTTTCCAGCCGCTTTACCGTGGCGGTGTGGGTCGGCAATTTCGAAGGCGATCCGATGGTCGGCGTGTCGGGCATCACCGGCGCCGCCCCGGCGTGGCGAGCGATCATGCTGGCGCTGCATGCCGATGCCCTCGGGACGGCCTTCACGTTGCCAACCGGCATCACGAAGCAGCGCATATCCTTCATCCCCGCTGTCGAGCCGCCGCGTGACGAGCTGTTCCTCAAGGGCACGGAATTGTCGGAAATCCGCGTTGCCGACCCGGCGACGGCCCGGCCGCGCCTGGTGGCGCCCGCCGATGGCGTGGTGGTGGCGCTCGATCCCGATATCCCGCCGCGGCGCCAGCGCGTTACGATCATCGCCAGCGGCGCCCCCGAAGGCGCGATGATCGCTGTTGATGGTCGCGCACTGCCGTCGAGCCGCGACGCCGGCCGGCTGACGGCGCTGTGGGAACCGGTGCCGGGCGTGCATGTCGTCACGCTTGCGGACCGGGACTATGTCTTTGATCGGGCGCGAATGACGGTGCGATAGGGGGCTTCTCCCTTCCCCCTGCGGGGAAGGAGTGGCGAATTACTCCCCCGCAGCCGCCTCGATCGCCTCCATCGCCTCGTCGCTCAGCCCGAAATGATGGCCGACTTCATGGACGAGGACGTGGGTGACGATCGCCTCCAGGCTGTCGTCGGTCTGGCACCATTCATCGAGCAGCGGGCGGCGGTAGAGGAAGATCATGTCGGGCAGCGCGCCCGATGGTTCATCGCCCTTCATGCCGACATGGCGCCCCTGATAGAGGCCGAGAATGTCCCATTCGCTGTCGAGTTCCATCTCGGCGATGACATCGGCATCGGGAAAATCCTCGACGCGGAGGAGCACATTGCCGAGGTGCTGGCGAAACAGGTCGGGCAAGCGCTCGACGGCGGCCTGGGCGAGCGCTTCGATATCGGCAAGGCTGGGGGCGAGCGTTTGACGGGTCATTGTGGCATGATAGGGCAGCAGCGCCACTGATGCGAGGATCCCCCATGATTGCCAAGCTGACCGAAGCCGAAATTGCCGCCGCATTGCCGAGCGTGCCGGGCTGGACGCGGATCGGCGACGGAATCGAGCGGCAGTATAAATTTGACGATTTCACCCAAGCGTTCGGGTTCATGGCGCGGGTCGCGCTGCACGCCGAAAAGGCCGACCATCATCCGGAATGGTCCAATGTTTACAACAAGGTGAACATCCGGCTGACCACC